>JALSHK010000288.1 GCA_026982275.1 Paracoccaceae bacterium
TGATGGCGAGTTTTATGTCGGCCGTAAGGTCGAATGGCCAGATTGGCGCCCGACCCCCGATATGCTGGAGCGTAGCCCGGAGGCCTTTGCGCAATTTCTAGAGGGCGGAATTTATGAAGATATTCCCCAGCCCGGTGGCATCAATAATCCGCTCGGCGCGCGCGGGCTTTATCTATATAATATCCGCACCCGCCGCGATACCTATCTGCGCATTCACGGCACCAATAACCCGCGCACCATCGGGGTGGCGGTCTCCAATGGCTGTGCCCGCCTGATTAATCCGCAGGTCGAGGAGCTTTATGCGCGGGTGCCAATGGGCACACGGGTCGTGCTATATCCCAAAGCCGGGGCTGCGCCTGCGCATTCTGAAGTATAATTCGGTTGCATCGCGGCTTATTGGGTCGCGATGTTTCATGGCTTGACCAGAGGTGGCAAAACCGTTTCATATAGCTGAAACTGTTCAGGAGCCACCGATGCATCAGCCCGTTATTTCCGGAACCGGCGTTTTTACGCCTTCAGAGGTGATTACCAATGATGAATTGGTGATCGCCTTTAATGCTTATGCGGATCGGTTCAATGCCAAAAACGAAGCCGCGATTTCGGCGGGCGAGGTGCCGAAAATGGCGCATTCATCCAGTGATTTTATTTTTGCCGCCAGCGGGATCGAGCGCCGCCATGTGATGGATAAATCCGGCGTGCTGGACCCCGACCGGATGTATCCCGCCCTGCGCCAGCGCTCGGACGATGAGCCGGGGATCATGGCCGAAATGGCGCTGGATGCCTGCACAAAAGCACTGGCGCAGGCGGGCAAGACCGCTGCCGATGTGGATGCGGTGATTGTGGCCGCCTCCAATATGGAGCGCGCCTATCCGGCGGTGGCGATCGAGGTGCAGGATCTGCTCGGGATAAGTGGTTTCGGTTTTGATATGAATGTGGCCTGCTCTTCGGCCACTTTCGGTATTCAGGCCGCGAGTGATATGGTGCGCTCGGGAACGGCGCGGGCGATATTGGTGGTTAATCCCGAGATCTGCTCGGGCCATCTGGAATGGCGAGATCGCGATTGCCACTTTATTTTTGGCGATGTCTGCACCGCAACGCTGGTGGAGCGAAAGGATAGCGTATCGGGGGCGCATTTCGAGGTAATTTCCACCAAGTGCCTGACGCAATTTTCCAATAACATCAGGAATAATAACGGTTTTTTGCGTCGTTCCCGCCCCGACGGGGTGCAGGATCGCCGCGATATGCAATTCATGCAGAATGGCCGCAAAGTGTTCAAGGAAGTGCTGCCGATCGTGTCTCGGCATATTCTGGAGCATCTGGAAGAGGCAGGCCATGCGCCGGATCAGCTAAAGCGGCTATGGCTGCATCAGGCCAATAAGGCGATGAATGATTTTATTGGCAAAAAGGTGCTGGGGCGCATGCCCGAAGCGGGTGAGCAGCCCAATATTCTGCAGGAATACGCCAATACATCCTCCGCCGGCTCCATCATTGCCTTTTCGCAATACTCCGGTGATTTGCAGGATGGGGAGATGGGGCTGATCTGTTCCTTTGGCGCGGGATATTCTGTTGGCTCGGTCCTGCTGCGCCGCTCGAGCTAAGATCGCCCAGGCTCTGGGTCCGGCATCCATTGGTCAATCCAGAAGATGATGGTGGCGGCGGGCCGGATCAGACAAAATCGGAGAACAGCCTTTCTCGGCGGCAATCAAATGTCATTTAGGGTTTGCCTCGGGCGCAGCAGTTACGGCTTGCCCCAAGGCAATGCCGCTATCTTTGGTCGGGAAACCAATCGCTGTAATAACAGAGGCTCCTTTATTTTTCAGTGCATTTTTGAGCATGTCGCGTTTAATCGGTTCCATATCCTGCGGCGTTGGAGAAATTGGAACATTCCTCTTCGGTGAAGAGGTTGCACACGTGGCCTGCCGCCTGCCAGAGGTCATCGTATGTTCGCGCGGCGGCCTTTCGGAGTAGTGCCTTGAGCTTCGAGAATGCCATTTCAATGGGGTTCTTGTGACTGGACAGGTTGTCGAGAATGACGACATCGCCCTTCTTCAGGGTCGGCACTCCGCCTCCTGCTCGTTGCCGAAGTGAATCAGGCAGAAGCATCAAAATCAACAGGTTGGTCGGGTCTTGACCCTGAAAGATTGTTCAATTTTGCAGGACGACTTAACTTATGACTTTGTGATTTTCTGTCCTTGTGGTAATTTACCAGCCGTTCTGTTGTTGTGCGCGACGTTTTGCCGATAGTTTCTTGGTATGCAGCGGATGAGGGAGGAAT
>JALSHK010000289.1 GCA_026982275.1 Paracoccaceae bacterium
AGGCAGCCAATAGGTGCCGCCCGCGTCGGGCAGCAGGCCAATGCGGGCAAAAGCCTGAATGAAAAATGCCGATTTTGCGGCGATCACCACATCCGCAGCCAATGCCAGATTGGCCCCGGCCCCCGCCGCCGGACCATTGACCGCCGAAATCGTTGGAATGGGGCAATTATAGATCGCCTTTAGCAACGGCTCGTATTCCTCCAGAAGCGTGCGCTCCATATCGATATCGCCGGCATTGACCCGATCCCCGAGATCCTGCCCCGAGCAAAAACCGCGCCCCGCACCGGTGAAAACCAGCACCCGCCCGTCTAGCGGCGCATGCTGCACCGCATGTAACAGATCCACCCGCATTTGCGCGTTCAAGCCGTTCATCACCTCGGGGCGATTCAGCGTGATTTTCACAATATTATCGGAGGTTTCGTAAAGTATGGTTTCGTATTGCATAGCGCTCTCCATTGGTTGGCCAAAGCCTAAATGGAAAGCGCCACAAGGAAAACCCCGAACGTGGGGTTAATCCTGCATCAATTTTGCGAGCTTGGCCGCCTCGTCCCCGTCCAGATCGATTTTCGAGGGGTCGGCTCCATTGGCACGACGACGAATATACAAAAACGCGCCCGCGCCACCGGTAAGTAAAAGCAGCGGACCGGCAAACCATAGCAAAAGATTTCCCGCGCTGAAGGTGGGCTTGAGCAGCACATATTCACCATAGCGGTCAACGATATATTGCACCGTAGCTTCGTTGCTATCACCAGCCGTTAGCCGCTCGCGCACCAGAATGCGCAGATCCGCCGCCAAGCCCGCATTGGAATCGTCGATGTTTTCGTTTTGACAAACCAGACAGCGCAAGCCTTTGGAAATATCCCTCGCCCGGGCTTCAAGCACGGGATCATCGAGCATCTCGCTGGGTTCTACCGCAATCGCAGGAGCAGACATATAGGCAGGGCTGGCCAACATCAGGATCAATAAGAGATATCGCATAGCTTACTCCGCCGGGGCTGCAACAGTGGGTTTAATTCGCTTGCGCGACGGGGCGGCAACGCGATAACGCCGGTCAGCCAGGCTGAACACACCCCCCAATGACATAACAAGCGTGCCGATCCATATCCAGTTCACGAAGGGTTTGATATAGACGCGCATGGCATAGCCGCCGTTTTCTTGCGGATCCCCCAGCACGAGATAGACATCACGCAACAGCCCCATATCAATGGCCGCTTCGGTGGTCGGAATGCGCTGGACATTGAAGGTTCGTTTTTCCGGATACATCAGCAAGCTGAAATCACCCTTTTCCACCAATACTTCGCCGCGGACAATCGCATAATTCGGGCCTTCGAGTTCCTCGACCTTGTTGAGGGTCAGGGAATAGCCGGCGACTTCATAGGTTTCTCCATATCGGGTGGTGCGGATATCCTCGACCTCCCAGGCAGTGACCGCAGAAATGCCGAAGATCATCAAGCCAATCCCGCCATGCGCCAGGACCTTGCCCCAGTCAGAGCCGGGAAGATTGCGAAGCCGACGCATCGAATCCCCGAAAGGGATTTTCCCGAAGCGGCAGCGACTCCAGAAATCCGCAACAGCACCCAGAATAATCCACGCCGAGAGGGTAAGGCCGATCGGAGCGATAAGGCGCCCGCCGGTTTGGAAACTCCAGACCAGAGCGCCGAGCACAACCGACAGCGCCACAACCCCCCATAAAGGCTTCATGGATTTGCCGAGCTTGGCCCGCTTCCAGGGCAGGATTGCGCCTATAGGCAGGGCCATGGCCAGCACAATCATAAATGGCGTGAAGGCCATATCAAAGAAAGGCGGGCCAACGGATATCTTTTCGCCGGTGGCAAACTCGATGATCAACGGCCACATGGTGCCGATCAAGACCACCCCAGCCGAAACGCTGAGCAGCAGATTATTCAGCACCAGACCGCTCTCCCGCGAGAAGGTCGAAAACACGGAATGGGATTTCAGCTTATCGGCCCGCAAGGCATACATGGTAAGCCCGCCGCCGATTGTGATTGCCAGAATAGCCAGCACAAACATGCCTCTGCGCGGATCCGTAGCGAAGGCATGAACCGAAGTCAGGACGCCGGAGCGCACAAGGAAGGTGCCGATCAGCGAGAAAGAAAAGGCAAGGATGGCAAGCAGAACGGTCCAGGCTTTCAGGGTATCGCGTTTTTCCACCACAATAGCGGAATGTAAAAGCGCGGTAGAGATCAGCCAGGGCATAAAGGAGGAATTTTCCACCGGATCCCAGAACCACCAGCCACCCCAGCCAA
>JALSHK010000290.1 GCA_026982275.1 Paracoccaceae bacterium
CCGCAAAATCAAAGGCAATATGGATATCGAGCTGGCGGTTGACGCGATGGAGCTGGCCCCGCATGTGGACCATATCGTGATCTTCTCGGGCGACGGGGATTTCCGGCCTGTGGTCGAAAGCCTTCAGCGCCAGGGGGTTCGGGTATCGGTGGTATCCACCATCCGTTCCAGCCCGCCAATGATCGCCGACGAGCTGCGCCGCCAATGCGATAATTTCATCGAGCTGGACGAATTGCGCGATGTTGTAGGCCGCCCCACCCGCCCGGATAGCGGCATGGGCGCTTTTGAGGAAACCGAGACCCCGTGAAGCCAAAGCTGACCATCTATCTCGCCGCGCCGCGCGGCTTTTGTGCCGGGGTTGATCGCGCCATCAAAGTGGTGGAAATGGCGATCGAGAAATGGGGCGCTCCGGTTTTTGTTCGCCACGAGATCGTGCATAACAAATATGTGGTAGACGGGCTGCGGGCCAAGGGCGCGGTTTTTGTCGAGAACCTTGCGGATTGCCCCGATGATCGTCCAGTGGTTTTTTCGGCGCATGGCGTGGCCAAATCGGTGCCCGAAGCGGCGGAAAAGCGCAATATGGTATATGTTGACGCCACCTGCCCGCTGGTTTCCAAGGTGCATATGGAAGCCGCGCGCCATGCCGAAAACGGCCTGCGCCTGATCATGATCGGCCATAAAGGCCACCCCGAAACCATCGGCACCATGGGGCAATTGCCGGACGGGCAGGTTCTGCTGGTAGAAACCGTGGCCGATGTGGCGAAGCTACAGGTTTCCGATCCTGACAAACTGGCCTTCATCACCCAAACCACCCTCAGCGTTGATGATGCAGCCGATATCATCGCCGCCCTGAAAGCGCGCTTTCCCGCCATCATCGGCCCGCGCAAAGAAGATATTTGCTATGCCACCACCAACCGGCAGGCGGCCGTCCGCGAGATTGCACCGAAAATCGATGCGCTTCTGGTGATCGGAGCCGCCAATTCCTCAAATTCACGGCGACTTGTCGAGGTAGGAGAAAAGGCGGGCTGCGCCTATGCGCAACTGGTGGATCGCGCCGCCAATATCGACTGGCGCGCGCTTGACGGCATAAAATCCATCGGCATTACCGCCGGTGCCTCGGCCCCCGAAGTGTTGATCGACGAGGTGGTTCAGGCCTTCGCTTCGCGCTACCGGATAACGACCGAGATCGTCGAAACCGCGGTCGAGACCATTTCATTCAACCTGCCGCGCGCCCTGCGCGAGCCGAAGTGAGCCTACCCGTGCCGGAGCTATATATCTATACCGATGGTGCCTGCTCGGGCAATCCCGGACCCGGCGGTTGGGGCGCGTTGCTGATCGCAAAAAGCGGCAACAAAATACTGAAATCGCGTGAGATTTTCGGGGGTGAAGCCGAAACAACAAATAACCGGATGGAGCTGACCGCCGCGATCGAGGGGCTGAACGCGCTGGAACGGGAAAGCACTGTTACCGTGATTACCGACAGCTCGTATGTGAAAGACGGCATTTCCAAATGGCTGCATGGCTGGAAGAAAAACGGCTGGAAAACCGCCGCCAAAAAGCCGGTGAAAAACGAAGACCTCTGGAAGGCGCTGGATCAGGCGCAAGCGCGGCATCAGGTGCAATGGGAATGGGTAAAGGGCCATGCCGGCCATGCCGAGAACGAGCGCGCCGATGGTTTGGCCAATAGGGGGATGGCCCCCTTCAAGGGCTGATTATTTCTTTCTTTCGATGAAGTATTTATAGCCATAAATCAGCGCGGCCACTCCCAAAAGCGCCCCGATAAAACCGGCTGCCACCCCCAGCACCGCCAACAACACCCGCAACATCAGCCCGCCGAGCAGCGCGCCGACAACCCCGAGCGCAATGGTCTGCGCGAGGCCAAGTTCGATCTTGAGCAGACGCGTGCCGACAAAGCCAGCCGCCGCGCCCAGAATTATCCAATAAAATAACATTTCCGCCCTCCAGTTATGCTTCCCTATAGATGGGGGTTCATGCCCGGGATTTCCAGCACAGCCTATTCAAGCACCACCCCGCGAAGCGGCGATTGCCCGCGCAGAAAATCCTCTGCCGCCATCGCGCCCTTGCCCGCGCGCTGCAACCGCAGCAGCCGAACTGCCCCCAGACCACACCCCACCTCAAGCCTGTCATCCAGAATTTCGCCGGGCTTGCCGGCACCATCGCTCCGGCCACTCTCCAGGATTTTTACCCGCTCGCCATTCATTTTGCACCAGGCCCCGGGAAAGGGTGACAGTCCGCGGATCTGTCGATCCACGAATTCCGCCGGTTTCCGCCAGTCAATTCGAGCCTCGTCCTTGTCAATTTTATGCGCATAGGTCACACCCGTCTCCGATTGTGGTTTAGCATTGAACTTTCCATCTTCCAGCACCTGCACGATCAGCTTTGAGCCGATAGCCGCCAGACGGTCATGCAGGGATTTCGCTGTATCTTCCGCGAAAATCCGAGCGGTCTGACAAGCAATCACCGGTCCTGTATCCAGCCCGGCTTCCATCTGCATAATACAGACACCGGTCTTGGCATCCCCCGCCATGATCGCCCGCTGGATCGGTGCCGCCCCGCGCCAGCGCGGTAGCAGGGAGGCGTGGATATTCAAGCAGCCCAAGCGCGGCATATCCAGAATATCCTGCGGCAAAATCAGGCCATAGGCGACCACAACCGCGACATCCGCCTTATGGCTGTCAAATTTCGCCCTGTCGGATTCGCTCTTGAAATTCAAAGGCGTATATACCTGAAGCCCCAGCTCCTCCGCGGCTTTCTGCACCGGGCTTGGCCGCAGCTGTTTGCCCCGCCCCGCCTTGCGCGGGGGCTGCGAATATATCGCGACCACCTCATGCCCCGCCCCGTGCAGCGCTTGCAAAACCTGCACCGAAAATTCCGGCGTTCCCATAAAGATGATCCGCATCGCCTATCCCCGCTTCCGGTTTTTTCTGTGCTTGGCCAGCAGCATTTTCCGCTTCACAGGGCTTAGGTGATCGATAAACAGTTTACCGTTTAAGTGATCCACCTGATGCTGCACAGATGTGGCCCATAGCCCAACAAAATCCTGTTCCTCCGGCTCACCATCCTCATTCAAAAACCGCACGGTCACGCCGCGCGGCCGCTCCACCATGGCCCAAAGATCAGGAATATTCGGGCTGCCCTCCTCGCGCGGGTTCAGCGTGGCGGAAGCATGCAATATCTCGGGATTAGCCATTTTCAGCGGAGATTTTCGCCCTTCAGACGCATCCACAACAATCAGCCGCCGCATTTCCCCGATCTGCGGAGCCGCCAGCCCCACGCCGGGCATGGCATACATCGCCCGCAGCATTTCTTCCCATACCGCGCGCACCCTTTCATCCACCTTTTCCACCGGATCGCATACCTGCCGCAATCTGGGGTCGGGGTAGATCAGAAAAGGCCGGTTCATTCGCCCCGCGCCCGCTCTTTTTTCAGCTTTTTCATCTTGGCCGTAATCATCCGGCGCTTGATCCCCGAAAGGTAATCAAGAAACAGCGTCCCGTCCAGATGGTCCAGCTCATGCTGGGCGCAGGTGGCGGCCATGCCGACAAATTCTTCTTCGTGATCCTTGCCATCAATATCTTTGAACACCATGCGAACAGCCGCCGGACGGGTCACATCCTCGTAAATTCCGGGGATCGAAAGACAGCCCTCCTCATAGGTATTTTCCTCTTCCGAGACCCATGTAATACGCGGATTGATCAGCACGCGCGGCTCGGGCGCAACTTCTTTTGCCGCCACGTCCATCACGAAAAGCCGTTCAAGAACACCGACTTGCGGCGCGGCCAGCCCGATGCCCGGCGCGTCATACATGGTTTCGAGCATGTCGGATGCCAGCTTGCGCAGTTCGGGCGATACCCCGCTCACCGGCTCGCAAATCTTTTTCAGACGCGGGTCCGGATGGATAATAATTCTCTTAAGGCTCATGGGGTTGATTTAATAGATACGATGCGCGCGCGCAAGGGGATGATTCAGGGGTTTTCCTTGCTGGCTGATAGAGCTAGCCTAGGCAAAAAGGAGAGACCGATGGCGAATTTTGACGAAGTGATCGACCGGCGCGGCAGCCATTCTGTAAAGTGGGATGTGATGGAAGCGGTCTATGGGGTGTCGCCGGAGGAGGGGCTTTCCATGTGGGTGGCGGATATGGACTTTCGCCCGCCGCAAGCCGTGACCGAGACGCTGCAATCCATGGTTGATCACGGGGTGCATGGATATTACGCGCCCGACACCAGCTACAAGGCAGCGGTCTGCAGCTGGATGGAATCGCGCCATGGCTGGAAGATCGAACCGGAGTGGATTTCAACCACCCACGGGCTGGTAGCCGCCGTTGCGCTCGCGCTTCAGGCCTATACCGATGCGGGGGACGGGGTGATCCTGTTTACGCCGGTTTATCATGCTTTTGCCAAGATGATTAACAATAATGATCGCAAGGTGATCGAGGCGGAAATGCCGGTTGTAAATGGCCGCTATGAAATGGATCTGCCGGAGCTGGAGGCGGCGCTGGATGGCAGCGAGAAGATGCTGATCCTTTGCTCGCCGCATAATCCGGGGGGGCGGGTCTGGTCTGAAGCCGAATTGCGGGCCGTGGCCGGTTTTTGCCAAAAGCATGATCTGGTTCTGGTATCCGACGAGATTCATCACGATCTGGTTTTCTCGCCTGCCAGGCACCGGATGATGGCGCTGGCCGCTCCGGAAATTGCCGATCGGCTGGTGACGTTGGTCGCCGCCTCCAAGACCTTCAATCTGGCCGGCGGGATGACAGGAGCGGTGGTTATTTCCGATCCTGCATTGCGGGCGAAATTTACCAGGGCGCATCAGGCGGCAGGGGCTTCGCCCAACCGGTTTGGCATGATGATGACCGAAGCTGCCTATAACGAAGGCGAGGCATGGCTGGAAGAATTACTGGCCTATCTGGAAGAAAACCGGCGGATTTTTGATGCCGGGGTGAATGCCATCCCCGGGGTTAAATCCATGAAGCTGGAAAGCACCTATCTGGCATGGGTCGATTTTGCCGGCACCGGCATGGCGATGGACGAGGTGATTTCGCGCGTGCAAGGCAGCGCAAAAATCGCGGCCAACTATGGCGAGAGCTTTGGTAAAGGCGGCGATAATTTCCTGCGGTTCAACCTTGGCTGCCCCCGCTCCATGGTAAAAGACGCGGTGAAACGCCTGCAAGATGCCTTCAAAGATTTACAATAATAGAACATATTCCTGCATTTATGCCGGGAAACCACCACAATTCGAACAAGACAGGAAAATGCGTGCCCCTTCGCGAGACCCCTCTATGGCTGGATAAAACATCGCCGCCCCATGTGACGACACTGGTGGTGATCGCAGGGGTTTCCGCCCTGAGCATGAATATTTTCCTGCCCGCCCTGCCTAGCATGGCCAGCTATTTTGAGGCCGATTATGCCTTGGTCCAATTGGCTATATCGGCTTATCTCGGGGTGACAGCTCTGTTGCAAATCATCATCGGGCCGCTTTCGGATCGCTACGGGCGCAGGCCGGTTTTGCTGGTGGGCATAGGCACATTTGTATTTGCCACCCTTGGCTGCGTGTTTTCCACCAGCATTGAATCGCTGCTGTTTTTCCGCATGCTGCAGGCGGGGGTCGCCTCGGGGATTGTGCTTTCCCGCGCGATAGTGCGCGATATGGTGCCGCCCGAGCAGGCCGCCAGCATGATCGGATATGTAACCATGGGCATGTCTGTGGTGCCGATGATCGGCCCCGCGCTTGGCGGCGTGCTGAACGAGGCCTTTGGCTGGCAGGCCAGCTTTGTGATGCTCGGGGTTTTGGGCCTGGTGGTGTGGGGGCTGGTATGGCTGGATTTGGGCGAGACCAACCGCGACAAAAGCGATAGTTTTGGCGCGCAATTCCGCGCGTATCCCGATCTGGTGCGCTCGCGGCGGTTTTGGGGTTATGCGCTGACGGCCGGTTTTGCCTCGGGGGCGTTTTTTGCTTTTCTGGGTGGTGCGCCTTTTGTCTCCACCGTTATTCTGGGCCTGAATTCCGCCGAGATGGGCGGCTATTTCGGCATTGTTGCCTTTGGCTATATGGCGGGGAATTTCCTTTCCGGCCGCTATGCACGGCGCGCGGGCATTAACCGGATGATGCTGAGCGGCAGCATCGTGGCGGCCAGCGGTGCGCTGATCAGCATGGGGCTGTTCGAGGCCGGTATTCTGCACCCGCTCTCGTTGTTTGGTCCGATGTTTCTGGTCGGGGTGGGCAATGGCCTGACCCTGCCCAGCGCCAATGCCGGCATGATTTCGGTGCGGCCCAAGCTGGCGGGCAGCGCCTCGGGGCTGGGCGGGGCGATCATGATCGGCGGTGGCGCGGCGCTTTCGGCCCTTACCGGCGTGATCCTGAGCGAAAAAAGCGGGGCGCTGCCGCTCTTTTTGCTGATGCTCGCGGTTTCCATTCTCGCGGTGCTGACCAGCCTATATGTGATTCGCGTGGCACGGCAAGCCGGGGCGCTGGGGGCCGAGCTGCCGGACTAACCCCTTCGCAGGTGCAGCATTTTTTAGTTGACATGGGTGCGCAAGATTGTGATCAATGCTGACAGATTATCGCAACAAAATATCACAGGAAATCAATATGAGCTTCAAAATCCAGCCCGCCAGCCCCGCCCGGCCAAATCGCTGCCAGCTTTTCGGCCCCGGCTCCCGCCCTGCGATTTTCGAGAAAATGGCCGCCAGCGCGGCCGATGTGATCAACCTCGATCTGGAAGACAGCGTATCGCCCGATGACAAGCCAGAGGCGCGGCGCAATGTGATCAAGGCGGTGAATGAAATCGACTGGGGCAACAAAACCCTTTCGGTGCGCATTAACGGGCTGGATACGCCATTCTGGTATCGCGATGTGGTGGATCTGCTGGAGCAAACCAATGGCCGGCTTGACCAGATCATGATTCCGAAGGCAGGGAATGCCGGCGATATCTATGCGGTGGATGCACTGGTTTCGGCGATTGAAATGGGCAAACAGGCCGAAAAAGCCATTAATTTCGAGGTCATTATCGAAACCGCCGCCGGCCTCGCCCATGTTGAAGAGATCGCCGCTGCCAGCCCGCGCATGCAGGCCATGAGCCTTGGCGCGGCGGATTATGCAGCCTCTATGGGCATGCAAACCACCGGCATTGGCGGCACACAGGAAAACTATTATATGCTCACGCCGGACGGGCAAAAACACTGGTCCGATCCCTGGCATGCGCCTATCGTTGCCATCGTCGCCGCCTGCCGGACCCACGGGCTATTGCCGGTAGACGGGCCTTTTGGCGATTTTTCCGATGATGCGGGCTATATGGCACAGGCCCGCCGCTCGGCCACCCTTGGCATGGTCGGAAAATGGGCGATCCATCCCAAGCAGATCGCGCTGGCCAACGAGGTGTTTACCCCCTCCGAGGCCCAGATCATCGAAGCCCGGGAGATTCTGGCAGCCATGCAGCAGGCCAAGGCCGAGGGCCAGGGAGCGGCTGTCTATAAGGGGCGACTGGTGGATATAGCCTCGATCAAGCAGGCCGAGGTGATCGTGAAACAGGCGGAACTAGTCAAGCAACGGTAGGCAGATATTGGTGCGCAACTCGTTGGGAGACACCTCGCGGGGGTCTTCCAGAATCATCGCATAGATCGGCGCATCCGACAGCTCGACACCGTTTTGGGGGACCCAATGGCCATAAAGATATTGATAGGCCTCAAACAACCCCACATACGGCCCCTTGAAATGCAGCACCGCATGCCGCCCCGCCGGAATATGCACCTCACGAAAATCCGGCGGCAAGGGGCTATCCGGCTCCATGGCAAAACCGATATCGCTGCGCAGTTCGGATTCGGGAATCAGCCATGGGTCCTCGTGCAATACCGCAATCGCGGCAGCCTCGGCGCTGGCCATATTGCGCAGCACCAACCGGGCATGAAGCTGGGAAATCGTGCGGCCCAAAAACTGGTAGCCGCCCAGATGGGCCTCCGCGACCAGACGGTAAGCCGGCATATGACGGATGTCGATATCAAAGCTTTTGGGCGGGGCCTGCCCTGGTGAGGTGCTGGCCTTGTAACTGATTTCCGATTTGCGAAATTTCGCCGGGGTCAGCCCGTATTCAGCCTGAAAGCTGCGGGCAAAACTTTGCGCATTTCCATAGCCACACTGGATGGCAATCTCGGCCACGCTGTCACCGGTTTGCAATAGCAAAAATGTGGCGCGGTCCATGCGCAGACGGCGGATACAGTTGGCCAGTGTTTCGCCGGTGATACCAAAAAACACCCGATGCCAGTGAAACGGTGACATGCAAGCAACCTTCGAGAGCGTTTCAAGGCTCAGATCCCCATCCAGATGATCATGGATATGGCGCAGCACCCGCAATATACGGCGCTCGTAGGTTGGGTTACTACTGTTCAACGGCTTCCCCTCGTTTGACTTAACCTAAGCCTTGCGGAAACTTGCTGCAAGGGGGGAATAGGCGGGGTATTCCCGTTGCAATTCATGGCAACGCCCGCCATATATAAGGAAATTTGCACGGGGTTGATATGCGAAACTATCTGGAATTTGAAAAAGGATTGGCCGAAATCGAAGGCAAGGCCGAAGAGCTGCGCGCCATGGCGCGGCAAAACCCGGAAATGGATGTGGAGGAGGAAGCCAGCGCACTTGACGCCAAGGCAGAAACCCTGCTCCGGGAGCTTTATGGCGAGCTGACCCCCTGGCGCAAATGTCAGGTGGCGCGGCACCCCGATCGCCCCCATTGCAAAGATTACATCGAGGCGCTGTTCCAGGAATATACCCCGCTGGCGGGAGACCGGAACTTTGCCGATGACCATGCGGTTATGGGCGGCCTTGCGCGGTTTAATGATCGCCCTGTGGTGGT
Organism: Paracoccaceae bacterium; assembly: GCA_026982275.1. Lineage (GTDB taxonomy): Bacteria > Pseudomonadota > Alphaproteobacteria > Rhodobacterales > Rhodobacteraceae > UBA3077. The sequence continues at coordinate 8,867 of JALSHK010000290.1, forward strand.
GATCGGCCATGAAAAAGGCCATGACACCAATAGCCGGATCGAACGCAATTTCGGCATGGCGCGGCCCGAAGGCTACCGCAAAGCCACCCGCCTGATGGAGCTGGCCGACCGCTTCAAACTGCCGGTGATTACCATTATCGATACCCAGGGTGCCTATCCCGGCAAGGGCGCAGAGGAGCGCGGGCAATCCGAAGCCATCGCACGGGCCACGGAAAAATGTCTGCAAATCGGCGTGCCGCTGATCTCGGTCATTATCGGCGAAGGTGGTTCTGGCGGAGCGGTGGCTTTTGCGGCGGCCGATAAGCTCGCGATGCTTGAACACTCGGTTTATTCGGTGATCTCTCCCGAGGGCTGCGCAGCAATCCTGTGGAAAGACTCTGAAAAAATGCGCGAGGCTGCCGAAGCCCTGCGGCTGACCGCACAGGATCTGGCCAAGCTTTCGGTGGCAGATATCGTGATCTCCGAGCCGGTTGGCGGGGCGCACCGCGCCCGGGAAGACGCCATTTCGTCGGTCGGAGAAGCGATCGAAAACCTGCTGAAAGAGCTGGAAGACACTGATGGCGAAACGCTGGTGCGCCAACGTCGCCAGCGTTTTCTTGACCTCGGGAAATCACCCTTGGCGCTATGACCCTGCGTTTGCAGGCCGGGATCAGGCGTTTTCGATATCCAGAATGCCTTGCAGCAATTCAATCACCCCCGCCACGCCGGGCTGGCTGGAGACGGTGCCGCAAAGCGCCTGAATTTCGTCACAAGCGTTGGCCGGACACATGGCCTGCTCGACAAATTCCAGAATTTTGCGATCATTATGGCTATCACCGATAGCAAAGGCGTTGATCGGCTCCAGCTCCAGCAGCTCCAGCACAAAGGCGGCACCGCTGCGCTTTGAAACTCGCCTCGGGGTTACATCGATCGAGCCGTTGGAGTTGGTCCATTTCAGGCCGGTTTTGATAAAATGCCCGGCCAGCGCTTCTCGCTGCGCCACAATCTCCTGCTGGCTGGCGCGGGCGATGCCTTTCCAGGTGATCCGGATCGAGGCCTCGTGGCCCAGTTCGAAAATATAGTTTCCATCCACCATTTTATGGCGCAGCCTGGCCATGCGGGCGATTTTGCTTTCGCTCACCATAATCGCCGCCCGCTCTGATACCGGATCAAAAATCACGCCGCCATTTTCACAGATCATCGGAGTATTCAGCCCAAGGATTTGCCCCAGCAATTCGCCATAAGGTTGAGGCCGGCCAGTGCTAAGGCAAAAGCCGATATTCTTTTGCGCCAGTTGCCCGATCAGCGCCCGCACCTCGCCAAGCCGCGCCAGATCCAGCGCTGCGCCTTTCCCCTCGGTCAGGCACCCGTCAATGCCACAAAATACCACCTGATCCATATGGCCCCTCGCCCTTCCTTCATCCCCGCCAAAAAGATAAGCCTATTTCGCCCCTGCGTAAACCGGATTACGCAATGCCATGGCACATTCAGCCACCCTCATCGGGTTTCACCTCGGCATCCCAGCGCGCCAGCAGCCTGGCGCGGGTTTCGGAAGAGCCATAGGTGGCAAAATCGTAATCGATCAGATTGATCGAGGCCAGGGTCGGACTTTCCGGCGGCACATAGGCGTTGCTGTTGGATGGCACATTATAAACCCGCACCTGCGGCCCCGCCGATTGCGCCTCTGCGCTGATCACAAATTCCACCCAGCGCACTGCCTCGTCAAAATTCTTGGCCCCGTTAATCACCGAAACCCCGCCGACCTCATAGCCGGTGCCCTCGCAAGGTGAAACGATCCTGAGCGGTGCGCCATCGGCCGCCAGCTTGACCATTTCATGCATGAAACCCACCGAAATGCCGATATCTCCCTGCGCCGCCGCCTTGGAGGGGGCCGAGCCGGATTGGGTATAGCTATCCACATTTTCGCCAATTTCAGACAAAAGGCGAAAGGCATCCTCCTCGCCGAATATCTGCACGAAGGTGGCAAGCTGGGTATAGGCAGTGCCGGATGAATTCGGATTGGCCATCCGGATCTCGCCCCGATAGGTCGGGTTGGTCAGGTCAAGCCAACAGGCGGGCGGATCTACGCCTTTCTCGGCCAGCACCTCGGCATTATAGGCAATGCCCAGCGCGCCCGCATGGATGCCGATGCTGCGGCCACCCGATATTTCAGACAAGTTCACCGCCCAGCCGAGAAGCTCGGATATATCCACGCCCGAAGGCTGGGTCAGCCCTTCTGCGGCCGCGATCAGATGCGGATCTCCGGTACCCCCCCACCACACATCGCTCAAAGGGTTCTGCGCTTCGGCCCGCACCTGTGCCAGGGTTTCGCCCGTGGATTTTCGCTGCATGGCAACCTCGATTCCCGTAGCCGCTTCAAAATTCCGCACCATCAGGTCGCACCAGTCCTGCTCGTTGGAGCAAATCACATTCAGCCCCCCGGCACGAAGCGTGCCGGAAGTGAGCAGCATCGCGATCAAGGCCGCGCCGGAAATCTTCCAATAGGTCATATCTACCCCCGTATTTGCGAATATTGCACATTTGTCAGGCGCGAATCCACAGGCATCTGCCCTCCCGCCCCCTGTGGTGCCTGTTTTGCAGAAGCAAACCGGCAAAAACCATTAGGCAAGCCCGCCCTGCCTGTGCCATAAATACATATTATGTGTCAGGGAGCGGCCAGTAAGGCCGAAAAGATTTGCCAAATTCGGGAGCAGAATACAGAGCGAAAATCGCGGTGATCGACGATGATGCCGATATGCGCCTGGCCTTGGAAGCCTTGCTTTTTGAAAACGGTTTTGATCCGGTTTTGCTTGCCGGCAGTCAGGATTTTCATAATCTGGGCGAAAATCCGGATCTGGATCTGGCGGTGGTCGATCTGAAGTTACAGGGCGAATCCGGCCTGACCCTGGCAATTTACATCCGGGAACAATTTAATTTACCGATCGTGATGCTGACCGGGGTCGGGGATGAGGTGGACAAAATCGTCGGGCTGGAAACCGGCGCGGATGATTACCTGATGAAACCGTTTAACCCGCGCGAGCTGGTGGCGCGGCTGCGGGCCGTTTTGCGACGCTGCGGGCAAAGGCCGGGGTTGCCCCGCGCCGAAAATCCGGCCCCGCCTGCGGGAGCCCTGACTTTTGGCGACAAATTTCTTGATTTTGGCACCCGGCAGCTTCTGCGCAGCAATGGCGAGGAAATATCGCTCACCAATGCAGAATACAGGCTGCTGGAATATTTTCTGCGCCATCCCGATACCATCATCCCCCGCCCGAAATTGCTGGCAGAGCTGGGCTCGGATCTGTCACAATATGTCGATCGCACCATCGATGTGCTGATCTTGCGGCTGCGGCGCAAGATCGAGGCAGTGCCCTCCAAGCCCGTCCATCTGCAAACCCGGCGCGGGCAGGGCTATATCTTTGTGCCGGGCGGGCGGGTGCCGCTGTCTTGAGCCGGATACGGCCCCGTTTTGACATTCGCGCACGTTTGTGGAGCGCTTTGGCCTTGCTCGCATTTTCCACTCTCTTTGTCGGGGGGCTTGGGTGGATCACGCTGGATCGCGCCGATAATCGCCTGCAGGGGCTGCTGTCCCAAACCCTGACCGAAGTCGCCCGTTCGCTTCGCCTTTCCAAGCAATCCTCCGATCTGTCCACCTCGGCACCGTTTCTGCTCAATCTGAAATCTTCCTATCTGATCCGCAAGGAGGGGCAGGCGCTGCTGGATGCGCTGGAGCCGATACTGGAGGAATGGCCAACCCGGCACAATGGATCTCCGGCCAAGGCAAGCCCGTTTAATGCCGAAATCGCGCAGGCGGTGCGCCGGATGCAATCCGCGATCGCTGACCTGGTGGTCGCCGCCGAATCCTATGCGGCCGAGCGACGGCAGACCCAGATTATCAATGCCGAGCTGGCGCTGCTGGAGGGGCGGTTTTTCCGGCAGATGGCGGATGAATCCTCCACCACATCCGAGCAGCGAATGTGGCTTGCGCTGCAAACCCTGACCAACGAGCTGGTGGGGGCCGGTCATGCGGGCAATCTGCTCGGGGTGGGAGAGCGGCGGCGGAAATTCCAGCAATTGCAGCGGGAATTTTCCTTTCTTGAAAGCTCCACTCCCCATTGGAGCTGGGAAATGCGGCTTGAAGATCTGTCTTTTGGCGAAGCGGGGCTTTTTGAAGTGCGGCGGCGCGAGCTTTCCCACCAGCTGGAAAGTCAGAATGCGCTTTTCCGTATCCGCTATAATGCCTCGCTGATCAGCGATCTCGCCGCAAAATTTGCGGCCGATGCCGAGACCGGTCTCTCCAGCCAGCGTTTGGCTACCGCCACGACCATCAACTATGCCAAGGCGCTTATTCTGGTCGCGATGCTGGCCAGCATTTCTGTTGCCCTTCTGGCCGCGATCTATGTGTCGGGCTATGTGACCCGCAATATCCAAGCGATTTCCGATGCCATGTCCCGGCTCGCCGCCGGAGATCGCGGCACCAAATTGCGGCTGAAGCTGCGCGATAATGACGAAATTTCAAAGCTGCACCAGTCTTTCCGGATATTTCGCGCCAATGCCTTGCGGCTGGACCGGAGCCACCGGCAGCTCGGCCAGCAGATCGCCCTGTTCGAGACGATATTTGCCAATATCTCGGACGGCGTCGCCATTACCTCCGAAAATGGCGATCTCACCGCGATCAACCGGCATTTTTCCAAAGTGCTGCGCCCGAAAGCCGGGGTTTCCAAAAGAGGGAATATCGAGGATTATCTCTCCCATACCGGATTTTCAGCGGCGGCGGTCGATCGGGGGCTAACCGCGAGCTTTCAGGGCTTTGCCGAGCTGGATAGCGCGGATGGCCATATGGTCGAGGTGCGCTGCTCCCGGCTGCCCGATGGCGGTGCGGTCTGGATGTTTTCAGACACCACGGAGCGGCGAAAAATGGAAAGCCGGCTGCGCCAGATACAGCATATCGAAGGGCTGGGCAAGGTCACCGGCGAGGTGGCCCATGATTTTGGCAATGTGCTTTCGGCGGTCAGCACCAATGTGCATCTATTGCAAACCGGAAGCCGGCGGGTCAGCCGGCAGATATTGCTGCAGCGGATTTCCAATGCGCTGGAAATCGGCAGCTCGCTAACCCAGCGCTTGCTGGCTTTTGCCCGCAAACAGGCCCTCACCCCCGAGATTATCGAGATCAACGAACTGGTGGAGGGGCTTGCGGACCTTGTCAGTATCGGCTTGAAAGAAGGGGTTGTTCTGGAGACCTTCACCTCTGAAGGGCCGTTATTTGTAAAAGCAGATCCGGGCCAGCTGGAAAGCGCGATTCTCAATCTTTGCCTGAATAGCAATCAGGCCATCACGGGCGCGGGCCGAATCACGATTTCGGTCAGCAAAGCCTGTGATGAAACCGTTCTGATGACGCTGGTTGATTCGGGCTGCGGCATGGATGAGGCTGTTTTGTCTCAAGCAATGGAGCCGTTTTTCAGTGCCCGTGCCGATGGCGAAGGCACGGGGCTGGGGCTTTCGATGGTTTATGGTTTCATAAAGCAGACCGGCGGCGATATCCGCATTACAAGCCAGCCCGGCAAGGGGACCGAAGTCCAGCTCACCCTTCCGCTTGTTCGCGGCACGCCTGCCCTGCCCCCGCCGCCCGCGAAAAAAGCTCTTCTGATAGAAGATGACAAGGAGGTGCTGGCGGCTGTGAAAGGCCAGCTGGAAACGATCGGCTTTCAGGTCGTCCCTGTGCAAACCTTCGAGGAAGGGCTGGAGGCCTTGGAAACATTGGGGGAATTCGATGCCATGATCACGGATCTGCACCTGAACGAGGGCCATACCGGCTGGGCGCTTGTTGAAAAATGTCTGAAAGACGGCAATAGGACCAAAGTGGTTGTCACCTCCGGGCGCATGCCCAAGAAGCATCACTATAGCGCGCATCCCCATCCAAGGGTATCTTGCCGACCCAAACCCTTGAGTGTCGAGATATTGCTGGAGGCGCTGTAATACATAATCCGTAAAAATCCATGGCAAGCGGTCACAAATTATACCAGTTCCCGCTTGACCCCCCGCGAAACCTAACATAGATACAGCCTCGGTCAGGCGGGGTAGCTCAGTTGGTTAGAGCAGCGGAATCATAATCCGCGTGTCGGGGGTTCAAGTCCCTCTCCCGCTACCAAAAATTCGAAGGCTTGGCAAAATGTCAGGCCTTTTTTGCTTGCAATACCATTGCCTGTTTTGCCGCTCCCCCTGGCCTAGCCCCTGCCCCGGTGCTTCAGGGCTTTTGTTGTCGGGGGCGGGGCTTGATCGAGAAGCAGGGTGTATTCGTCAGG
>JALSHK010000291.1 GCA_026982275.1 Paracoccaceae bacterium
GGCGTGGCCATGGCGATATTGATGTGGGGCGCTTTCAGCAAGCGCGAGCGCGGGGGCGAGGCCCTATGGGCGGTGGCGCTGCTGTTTTTCACGGTCGGGGGCTGGATCGCGCTTACGGGGCGCGGCAGCGATACCGCCTTTGGCGGCATGTTTGTCGATGATGCGTTCGGCCGGTTTGCCAAGGTCACGATGCTGTGGTCCGGCGCGGCGGTTTTGCTGCTTTCCAAAGAATATCTGGAGCGCGGCAAGCTGCTGAAATTCGAATTTCCGGTGCTGGTGGCTTTGGCCATGGTCGGGATGATGATGATGGTTTCGGCCGGCAATCTGATGTCGCTATATATGGGGCTGGAGCTGCAATCGCTGTCGCTTTATGTGATCGCCGCGTTTAACCGGGATTCCCTGCGCTCCTCCGAGGCGGGCCTGAAATACTTTGTGCTGGGCGCGCTGTCTTCGGGTGTTTTGCTATATGGCATGTCGCTGGTCTATGGCTATACCGGCGCGATGGAATTCACCTCGATCACCGATGTCATTGCCGCCGAGGGCCTGCCCGTTGGCGCGGTGATCGGCCTGGTGTTTATCGTTTCCGGCATGGCCTTCAAGATCTCGGCCGCTCCCTTTCATATGTGGACGCCCGATGTTTATGAAGGCTCTCCCACCCCGGTAACCGCGCTTTTTTCCACCGCGCCCAAGATGGCGGCGGCGGCGATGATCACCCGCATCCTGTTTGATGCCTTTGGCGGGGTGATCTCTGACTGGCAGCAAATTCTGGTGCTGTTTTCGCTGCTTTCCATGTATATCGGCGCGATTGCGGCGATCGGGCAAACCAATATAAAGCGGCTGATGGCCTATTCCTCGATCGGGCATATGGGCTTTGCCATTATGGGATTGGCGGCCGGCACGGCGCTTGGTGTGCAAAACATGCTGATTTATATGGTGGTTTATGTGGCCACGAATATCGGCGTCTTTGCCTTTATTCTCAATATGGAAAAAGACGGCCAGCCGGTAACGGATATTTCCGCCCTCAGCCTCTATAGCCGCGTGGCCCCGGGCCGCGCGCTGGCGCTGATGATCCTGATGTTTAGCCTCGCGGGCATTCCGCCGCTGGTCGGCTTTTTTGCCAAGCTTTATGTGCTTCAGGCAGCCTATGATGCCGGCTTGGCATGGCTGGCCATTGCAGGGGTGATTGCCTCGGTGATTTCGGCCTATTATTACCTGCGCATCATATTCCTGATGTATTTTGGCGAAGCCGGCGAGGCGCTGAACGGCAAAATGCCGGTGCTGCATATGGGGCTGCTTGCCGCTTCGGCAGGGGCGCTGGTATTCGGGATTGTCAATCTGTTCGGGCTTGAAGGCTTTGCCGCCAACGCCGCAGCGGCGCTCTTGGGCTAGATGGCCTGGCCACCGGAGCTGGGGCGGGTTGTTCTTGAAACGGTGGATAGCACCAATACGGAGGCTCTGCGCCGTGTGGGGCAGGGGGATATGTGGATCCTCACCCGTGCCCAGCCTGCGGGCGTGGGTCGGCGCGGCAAGCGCTGGGAGATGCCCAGGGGCAATTTTGCCGCCTCGCTATTGATGCATTCCAAAGAGCCGCTGCCCGCTTTGGCGCAGCGGTCATTCGTGGCGGCACTGGCACTGGATGAGGTGCTTGAAGGCCTTGGCGTTGCCGATATTTCGCTGAAATGGCCAAATGATGTGCTGGTGCAGGGGCGCAAGCTGGCGGGGATATTGCTGGCCTCCTCAAAGGGCGCGGTTGTGGTGGGCGTAGGCGTTAATCTTGTGGCAGCGCCGCATCCGGCAGACCTGTCCGAGCAGGCACTGGCCCCGATTTCCCTGCATGAAGTGCTGCACAGCCCCCCGAGTGCCGAGGATTTTCTTGAGTGCCTCGCCAAGGCTTTCCTGAAATACGAGCGCCAAATGCGCAGCTATGGTTTTGCCCCTATCCGCGAAGCGTGGCTGGGCAAAGCCGCGCGCATCGGCGAGCATATCCATGCCCGCTTGCCAGAGGCGACGCTTTCCGGCACATTCGAAACCATTGATGAAACCGGCGCACTGGTGCTGGGCACAGCGGCTGGCCCGCGCGTGCTCCCTGCGGCCGAGGTGTTTTTCTGAAAGGAGCGCCCTTATGTTGCTCGCAATAGATGTCGGCAATACAAACGCGGTTTTCGCCGTGCATGACGGTGAAAAATTTATCGCCGAGTTTCGCTGCTCGACCGACCACACCCGCACGGCGGATGAATATTTTGTCTGGCTGAAG
>JALSHK010000292.1 GCA_026982275.1 Paracoccaceae bacterium
CTATGGTAAAATGCCGCCTGAAGGGAGATATCCGCCCTATCCCAGATCAAAATCCACTGTATTGCCAAAGGGTAAATCCCGCAGCCTTTGCCCCGAGGCGGCGAATATCGCATTGCCCAGCGCCGCCGCTATTGGTGGTGTGCCCGGTTCTCCGGCTCCGCCCATGCGCGGCGAATTTGTCAGGGTTTTTACCTCGATAGGCGGCACGCCCGCCATGCGCAGCGCGTCATAATCAAAAAAGTTCTCCTGCACCACCTTTCCTTCAGCAAAGGTAATCTCCTGCCCGATCGCCGCGGAAAGCCCGTAAATGATCGCGGAAGACACCTGATCCTTGAAATTGGCCGGATCCAGCACAATCCCCGGATCCGCCACTGCCCAGACCTTGTCTATCTTCACCGCGCCGCCGCGCATATCCACCTGCACCACTTCGGCCACCCAGGTGCCAAAAGAAAGCACATGTGCAATGCCCTGCCCGACGCCTTCAGGCAGATCCTGCCCCCAGCCCGCCATTTCGCCCACCGCCTTCAGCGCTTCACGCGCCGGCGCATGGCGCGGGTCTTTCATCATGGCCAGCCGCATTTGCAGCGGGTCTTGCCCGCCGCTCACCGCCAGCTCGTCCAGAAAGCTTTCATAGATAAAACCGTTCCCCGAATAACCCACCGAACGCCAGAACCCGACCGGAATATCCGTATCTGCCTGATGGGCCGCGAAACGGGAATGGGGCCAGCTAAAGGGCTGGTCAAAGGCCCCGTCAAGGATAGAGCGGTCATCGCCCGGCGAACCCATATCGGGCAACGTCCGCGCCATAAACGATTTACTGATAGAGGGCGAGGCCAGCTTCATCTCCAGCGCTTCGGGCATGCCGTCCTTTAAGGCGCCTTGCATCCGGGCCACCGCCATCGGGCGATAGGTATCATGGCGAATATCTTCCTCGCGACTCCAGGTCACCTTTACCGGCCTGCCATCGGTCTTGGCGGCGATCAAGGCCGCATAGACCGGCGCGTCCACCTCGACGCGGCGGCCAAAGCCGCCACCCATGCGGGTGGTTACAACCTCGACATTATCCACATCTATACCAAGCAAATCAGCCGCAGCCACCTTGGCCAGCCCCGGAGCCTGCGTGCCAAGCCAAAGCTGCAACTTGCCGTCTTTCAGCTGGGCGGTGGCATTCATCGGCTCCATAGTGCTATGGGCCAGATAAGGAACGCTGTAACGCGCCTCTATAACATCTGTTGCCCCCTGCAAGGCTTCAACCGCATTGCCCTCCCCGCCAAGGGTAAAGCTTGCTTCACCCTCTAGCGCCGCCTCGTAAAGCGCGGTCAGCCCGGCGCTGTCATCGGGGTAGGATGCCGCCTCCCAAGTGGGGGCCAATGCCCTTGCGCCCTCAAAGGCCGCCCAGGTATTGCTGGCAATAATGCCAAATCCGGTGGCGGTTGCCGTTGATATATCCACCACATTCAGCACGCCGGGCGTGGCCATGGCCGCCGCCCTGTCAGCGCTCAACGGCTTGGCACCAAAGCGCGGTGACATCACCACCGTGGCGTGCAGCATATCGGGCAATTCCATATCAATCCCGAAAATCGGTGCCCCCGTCACCTTTTCCAGCAGCTCGACTCTGGTCTGGCTCTTGCCCAATATGCGCCACTCGGACGGGTCTTTCAGCGCCACCCTTCTCGGCGGCTCCAGCAAAGCCGCTTCCGCCGCCAGCTCGCCATAGCCCAGCCGCGAGCCATCAGGGTGCAGCACTTCACCGCGCTCGGCTGTCAGCTGCCCTACCGGCACTTCCCAGCGCGCAGCGGCTGCCTTTTTCAACACCTCGCGCGCCAAGGCTCCCGCCTCGCGCATCTTTTGGTAGCCATCAATCATCGCCGTTGAGCCACCCGTGATCTGTAGCGCCAAAAACTTGCCAACCACACCCATCGCGCCGCGCACGGTCTCGGCCATGAAACTGTCATCAAAGAAGGCGTATGGGGCCCCCTCGCTCACGGCGACGGTATTATAATATACCGGAGCGGCCGGGCCGTGATCGGTTCTGATCTGGTCCATATCCACTTCCAGCTCTTCGGCCACCAGAGCCGCTAGCGTTGTGTGGTTTCCCTGCCCCATTTCGGCGCGCGGGGTGATAATGGTGATTTTATTGTCCCTGCTGATAATCACATAAGGGGTGAAGGAGAACGCGCCATCCTCCAGCCTGTCAGGCAGAGGGTTTGGGTAGGGTTTTTTATAAAAATAATAGCCCACAGCCAAGCTG
>JALSHK010000293.1 GCA_026982275.1 Paracoccaceae bacterium
ACAACCTTGATGTGTCGGCCGCTTTGAAAGTGCGGACCGCGCTTGCAAGGATCGAGGCCGGCAACCTTGGTGATGTGAAGCCTGTGGGGCAAGGCGTGTCCGAAAGGCGCATCACTTTCGGGCCGGGATATCGGGTTTATTTTGGCCGCGATGGTGGCAAGCTCGTGATCCTGCTGTGCGGTGGCACCAAGAAAAGACAGCAAGCCGACATCGAAAAAGCGAAAGATTGCTGGAGGGACTACAAAAACCGAAAACGGAAAGGAGAATGATATGCCGCTGACCAAAAACTTTAAAGACACGATCAAGGCCCGCGCCGAGAGAGACCCTGAATTCCGGGTGGGGCTGTTTGTGGAGGCAATCGATGCATTGCTCAACGATGACCTCGAAACCGGAAAAATTCTGTTGCGAGACTATGTGAATGCGACGGTCGGGTTTGAAACCCTTGCCAAGGAAATGGACAAAAACCCGAAAAGCCTGATGCGTATGCTTAGCGAAAAGGGGAACCCGCGGGCGGATAATCTGCTTGCCATGGTGGCGCGCCTTAAACGGCGGGAAGGGGTGTCGTTTTCGCTGACGCGGGATAACGGCCTTCACGCATAGCCGTTCATTGCGGGAGGTGGGCTTTGCCCAGCGCATTTTCGGATGCGTCTCCATTCGGATTCGGGTATCATTTTGAAAAACAACAATTAAGACTTAGTGGGAAACCGACATGAACGCTGTTGAAATAGAAGAAGCCATTTCCCGACTGGCCGAACAGCCCTTTGACGCGGCCGAATTTCCGTTCCTGTTTCTTGAGGCCTTCGGCAATAAGCAGACCACCATCAAGCGCCTGCGCAAGGGGCAGAACAAATCCGACATCGGCGGGGTGCTGCAAACCAACAACATCCATATCAAAACCTGCGCCGAGGGCGAGGTCACCCAAACCCTGGCCGCGCTCAAATCCAGCCCCGCCACCGCCAAGGCCAAGGCGAAATTCGTGCTGGCGACCGACGGCATTGATCTGGAGGCCGAAGACCTGAACAGCGGCGAGGTGATTGCCAGCACCTATACCGGTTTCCCTAACCATTTCGGCTTTTTCCTGCCGCTGGCGGGCATTACCACCGTCAAGCAAATCCGCGAAAGCAGCTTTGACATTCGCGCCACCAGCCGCCTTAACCGCCTCTATGTCGAGCTGCTGAAAGATAACCCCGACTGGGGCAGTGCCGAGCGCCGCCATGACATGAACCACTTCATGGCGCGGCTGATCTTTTGCTTTTTTGCCGAAGACACCGATATTTTCAAAGGTGACGACGCCTTCACCACCAGCATCGAGCGGATGAGCGAGCGGGATTCCTCCAACACCCACGATATTATCGGTGCGCTTTTCCACGCCATGAACACCAAGCCTGCCGAGCGGAGCGCGGCCAACGTTCCCCGCTGGGCCAATGATTTCCCCTATGTCAATGGCGGGCTGTTTTCCGGCAATACCGATGTGCCGCGCTTTAGCAAAATCGCCCGTTCCTACCTCTTGCATATCGGCAGCCTCGATTGGCAAAAAATCAACCCTGATATCTTTGGCTCCATGATTCAAGCCGTCACCGATGATGACGAGCGCGGCGAGCTGGGGATGCACTATACCTCGGTGCCCAATATCCTGAAGGTGCTGAACCCGCTGTTTCTGGATGATCTGCGCGCGCAGTTGCAGGAGGCGGGCGATAACCGCCGCAAGCTGTTGAACCTGCGCAAGCGGATGTCCAACATCCGCGTGTTTGACCCCGCCTGTGGCTCGGGCAACTTTCTGGTGATCGCCTATAAGGAAATGCGCGCCATTGAGGCCGAGGTCAATGCCCGCCGAGAGGAGTCCGGCGCAAAAACCGCCATTCCGCTGACCAATTTCCGTGGAATTGAATTGCGCGATTTCCCCGCTGAAATCGCCCGCCTTGCCCTGATCATTGCCGAATACCAGTGCGATGTGCTGTATCGCGGCCAACGGGATGCGCTGGCGGATTTCCTGCCGCTGGATGCGAAAAACTGGATCACCTGCGGCAATGCCCTGCGGCTGGACTGGCTGAGCATCTGCCCGCCCACGGGCACAGGCGTGAAACACCGCGCCGAAGACCTGTTTGAAGCCCCGCTAGATCAAGCCGAGATTGATTTCGAGAATGAAGGCGGCGAGACCTATATTTGCGGCAACCCGCCTTACTTGGGCAGCACATGGCAATCCAAAGAGCAAAAAGACGACCTGAAACGCATTTTTGACGGGCGGA
>JALSHK010000294.1 GCA_026982275.1 Paracoccaceae bacterium
CATCACCAGCGGGATCACCGCAAAGGGCAATTGCAGGCTCAGCACCACCTGGCTGAACACCAGCAATCTCGCCGTGCCGCTATCGCCATAGATAAACACCGCGATCACCGCAGGCACTACGGCAATGCCACGGGTTATCAGCCGCCGCGCCCATGCGGGCATGCGAAACTGGATAAACCCTTCCATCACAATCTGCCCCGCCATGGTTGCGGTAACGGTGGAATTAAGCCCCGACGCCAGAAGCGCCACCGCAAATATAGTGGAGGCAATGCCCAGCCCCAGCAGCGGGGAAAGCAGCGCGTAAGCGTCTTGAATTTCGGCAACTTCGGTGCGACCCGAAGCATTGAACGTAGCCGCCGCCAGCACCAGAATAGCCCCGTTCACAAACAAGGCCAGCATCAGCGCCAGGGTAGAATCAATCGTGCCCAAGCGGATCGCATCGCGCTTTTCAGCATCTGAACCACCGTAGGCACGGGTCTGGATAATGGCGGAATGCAGGTAAAGGTTATGCGGCATCACCGTGGCACCGATAATCCCGAGCGCCAGATAAAGCATCATCGGGCTTTCCAGAATATCGCGCTGCGGCACAATGCCGGCCATCACTTCGCCCCATACGGGATCGGCATAGATGATATTCACCGCAAAGCTCACCACAATCACCAGCGTAAGGGCCACGATCACACTCTCGACCTTTCTGAACCCCTTGTTTTGCAGCCAATAGATCAAAAACACGTCCATCAGTGTCAGAATAACCCCGATCTCCATCGGCATGCCAAAGAGCAGATTGAGAGCGATTGCGGTGCCGATTACCTCGGCCAGATCGGTGGCAATAATCGCCGCTTCCGCCATGACCCATAAAAACCAGCGCGCCACCGGCCCGTAAGCATCAAAGCAGGCCTGCGCCAGATCGCGCCCCGAGGCCACCCCCAGCCGCAGGCTTAGCGCTTGCAGGATGATCGCCATAAAATTCGACATCACCACGATGGACAGCAAAATATAGCCAAAAGCCGAGCCGCCCGCGATCGAGGTTGCCCAGTTTCCCGGGTCCATATAGCCCACGGCCACCAGATAGCCCGGCCCCATAAAGCCGCCCAGCCGCCGCCAGAACTTGCCGGAGCGAACAGGAATAGAACGATGCACCTCCGAAAGCGAGGGCATCAGGCCTTTTTCATTATGTCTATTCATCAAGCATTCATCCTGCACTTGCCATTCAGTCTTACCGCCTAGCTAATGCATTTGATAATCATTCGCAAGTATGGATTTGCATTTCGCTGTGCTAGCGCGCCGCATGAGTTTGGAATTTTTCATAACATCGATGATCGTCATACTGCTGCCGGGCACGGGGGCATTTACACCATGGCTATCGGGCTGGCGCGGAGCTTTCCGTTAAGTATTGCGGCGGCATTTGGCTGCACTTTGGGGATATTGCCCGCGGCCACGGGTAGTGTTATCGGGCTGGCCGCCCTGCTCCACACCAGCGCCACGGCTTTTTTGGTGATCAAATATCTCGGGGTGGCCTATTTGTTTTACATGGCGTGGAACATCGCGCGGGCGGGCGGCGCGCTGGATATAAGCACCAAAACCACGCCGCAATCGGCGGGGCGCATCGCGCTTTCGGGCATGCTTATCAACATGCTCAACCCCAAGCTCTCCTTGTTTTTCCTCGCCTTTTTGCCGCAGTTTGTGCCCGCAGGGGCCGGGGCCCCGGCGCTCATCACACTGGCTTCCGCCTTTATGGGCCTCACCTTTATCGTGTTCATCGGCTACGGCGCTTTCGCGGTTTTCCTGCGCAAATATATCATCGCCCGCCCTTCGGTGCTGGCATGGGTGCGCCGCACTTTTGGCGGCATTTTTGGCCTGCTTGGGGCCAAGTTGGCGCTCACAGACTAGCGTTGACACCCCCCCGCCCTTAAGGCAAAAGCCCTGCCATGTTAGCAATCAAAAATATTACCTTCCGTTTGGAAGGCCGCGTGCTGCTGGATGATGCCACAGCCATGATCCCTTCTGGCCACAAGGTCGGTATTGTAGGCCGCAATGGCACCGGCAAAACCACCCTGTTCAAGCTTATTCGCGGGGAGTGGACGCTGGATGACGGCGCGATCAGCATTCCGCGCAACACCCGCATTGGCGGCGTGGCGCAGGAAGCTCCGGCGAGTGATCTATCCCTGCTGGAAACGGTGCTGGAAGCGGATATCGAGCGCCATGCGCTGCTAAAAGAGGCCGAAACCGCCAGTGATG
>JALSHK010000295.1 GCA_026982275.1 Paracoccaceae bacterium
CCCATCATGAAAATTTGAAACGGAGCGCGGATGTTGTCTATTGCCGCTTGGGTGCCGATGCTGCCATCCATAAGCGGCACCACGCCGCTATCCCATGCCTGATTAAACACCGGCGCCATCACAAACCATGTCAGAAAAATCGCCAAGCTCACGATCATCATATTCGGGGGCGCTTGCTGCACGCCAATTGCCTGCCGAAGGATCGAAAGCACCGTGACCATAAACGGAAAACAGGTGACCATCATCGCGATACCCGGCGCAAGGCTCAAAAGCGTGAGCAGCACGAAAAGTTGAACCGATTGCAAGGAAAGCGAGCCGCTTCCCATGTCAAATTGCACCGATTGCGCCAATGCGGGGCTGGACCAAAGAACGGCGAATAGCGCCGCGCCAACCTTAAGAAATATTACCAAGATCAACCACCTGTGTGAGCCGGACGCCAAGTTTCCCCGCATCGCCCTCGATTTCATGTAGTTCGCCGCGCGCAATGAGTTTGTCTCCGATATACACTTCCACCGGATCGTCTATTCGGCTATCGAGCGGAATTACCGCCCCTTGGGTAAGAGCCAGTAATTCCGAGATCAAGGGCTTGGCCTTGCCAACGGATATCGTCATTTCCACCGGCACGCCGAGAAAGGCATTTTCGGGTTTTTCAGTTATGTTATCCATTTTGGGCCTCTGTTTTTTCAATGCGGTCAAAGAAGTTTTCTATTGCCATATGCACTTCGGAAAGTGCGGCGCTCAGGTCTATCCGGTCATGCCCGCCCTGCCATTCCACTTTGGCTTGAAGCTCGGACAGCCCTGAATCAGCTTCGATGCTAAAATCGGCTTTGGCCGGTGCCAGCGCAGAACGCATGGCCGTTAGCGCATCCGGTGCCACCGAAATAACAATCCGCGCCTGGGGGGCTTTTTCGTAGGCTTGGGCGAGCAGAGCAGATATCTCTTTGCTCAATCCATGTCGCGCCGCTTCTGGCAAAACGGATTCAACCAGTTTTTCTATCATCGGACGCATGGAGTTCAGGGCCGATTGCCGCGCCTCTATTTGAGAAAACGAAAGATCATTCAATGCTTCGAGTATGGGGGAAAGCGTGCGAATTTTTTCAGCTTCAAAGGCACGACTTGCGGCTTCTGCACCGGATTTCACCCCGTCGTTAAAGGCGGTGTCCCGCAAGGATTCAAAGCTTTCAAATCTGGAAATGCCTTTGCGAATTTCAACATCATGCGAAAATGATTCAAGTTTGGGAAATGACATCAGGCAGGGGTCTCCTCGGTTTCGGATGCGGTATCGATCCAGTTTTGCAAAAGCCTGTTGGTTTCGGTCGAGCGCTCTGAAATCGCTGTGCGAAGTAGATCTGCGGCACTGGGTGCGCTATGGCCGATGGCCAGTGAATCTGGAGTGTCGGGCGATGGCAGCAGGCCTTGCGCTGTCTCTGGCGGAGTATCACCGGGGGGGGTATCGGGTGCCAGCGGGGGCAGGGCAGGCTGGGGGGTCAGCAATGGTTTTATCACAAACAGGCCAAGCGCCAGGATCACCACGCTTAGCACGCCAAGCTGGATCAGGGTCATCAAATTGGTGCTGACAAATCCCGGAGAGCTATCGACAAATGTGCCTGCCTGAGGGGGGGCAATCATTTGCAGGCTTTCGATCGTCACCACATCGCCGCGGGTCTCGTCAAAACCGATGGCGGATTTCACCAGAAGGGCCATTGCTGCCAGCTCTTCGGGCGAGCGCGGGGTGAAGGTCTCCACCCCGTTTTCTGTGCTGACTATATCATTCACCAGCACCGCCACGGTGATTCTCTTGATCGCTCCCGGCGCGCTAATGGTTTCGCGGAGGGTTTCGGAGACGTCATAGTTGATTATCTCGCTATTGCGATTCTGGTTGCGGCTTTCTTCAGAGCTGCTGCCGGCGGCCCCGTCGGGCAGATTGCTGGCTACGGTTACGCCTTGCGCGCCGGTGCCTTTGGAATTGTCTGTTTCGCTTTGGGTTTCCGAGGAAATGGCGACCTTTGATTCCGGGTCCAGAATGCGTTCGGTGACGGTTTGGCGCCGGGTTTCGGCATCTACCATTACCTGAACTACCGCATTGCCGGCTCCAACTCGCGCCTCAAGCAAGCGTTCGATATTATCCCGCATGGCCGAGGCGCGTGCGTCCAGCCCGTCAGATCCGGTTTGGGCACCCGCGACATCGGAACCGCTAAGAACCACGCCGGAATTGGCATCAATCACCGTAACGG
>JALSHK010000296.1 GCA_026982275.1 Paracoccaceae bacterium
GGTTTCGGCTGATCTTTGCCTCGGAGCCACCGGCACCGATACCGGCGGCTCCATCCGCCAGCCCGCCGCCTTTACCGGGATTGTCGGGGTCAAGCCCACCTACGGGCGCTGCTCGCGCTGGGGGGTGGTGGCCTTTGCCTCCTCGCTGGATCAAGCCGGCCCGATGGTCAAAACCGTGCGGGATTCAGCGATTATGCTCAAAGCCATGGCCGGGCATGACCCGAAAGACAGCACCAGCGCCAATCTCGCCGTGCCGGATTTCGAAGCGGCGCTTACGGGCGATATCAAGGGCAAAAAAATCGGCATCCCCAAGGAATACCGCCTTGAGGGCATGCCCGCCGAAATCGAAGCGCTTTGGGCCGAGGGCGCGGATAAGCTACGGGGAGCCGGCGCCGAGATTGTCGATATTTCCCTGCCCCACACCAAATACGCCTTGCCGGCCTATTATGTGATTGCGCCCGCCGAGGCCTCCAGCAATCTCAGCCGCTATGACGGCGTGAAATACGGCCACCGCGCCAAGCTGAACGCGGGTGAGGGCATTACCGAAATGTATCAGCGCACCCGCGCCGAGGGCTTTGGCGAGGAAGTGCAGCGCCGCGTGATGATCGGGGCCTATGTGCTTTCGGCGGGTTTTTATGACGCCTATTATATTCGCGCGCAAAAGGTGCGCACCCTGATCAAGCAGGATTTCGAAAAGGTTTTTGCCGATGGCATTGACCAGATCCTGACCCCCGCCACCCCTTCCGCCGCTTTCGGGCTGGGCGAGATGAAAGACGCGGATCCGATCAAGATGTATCTCAATGATGTATTTACCGTGACGGTCAATCTTGCGGGCCTGCCCGGGGTGAGCGTGCCTGCAGGGCTGGATGCCAGCGGGCTTCCGCTCGGGCTACAGCTGATCGGCCAGCCATGGAATGAAGCGGATATGCTCAACACCGCATATGCGCTAGAACAGGCCAGCGGCTTTGCGGCAAAACCGCAGCAATGGTGGTAGGAGAACGATATGGGTATGGTTAAATTTGCAATTCTGGGCGCGGCGGGGCTGTTGCTGGCAGCCTGTCAGGAAGAGGCCGGCTTTACCTCGCAATTCCCGCCGCTTGGCGGTGCGCGCGCCCCGGTAACCATGCCCGAGATTGCCCCGCCCACTGACATTACCCCGCCCCCAAGCGACGAGACTACGGCGGAAAGCCTTTCAAATGCCGTCGATAACGCCTTGCAGGCCACCCGCCCGGATACCGAAACCGCCACGCCCGAGCATCCAGCCTCGCGCGAGGGTAGCGTTGTCGCAAATATTTCCCCCAATTCCGGAGCCAGCATTGCCTCGGATAGCGGGGTTTTGAACCTCGCCGAGCAAAGCCAGGCCGAGCAGCTTCGCCTGCGCGAGATGGACGCCGCGGCCCTTCAGGCAGCAGCGGCCCAGCGGGTTGTTATCCAGCCCGGCCAGATGCCCGAGGTTGTGGCCGGAGTAAACGTGATCACCTATGCCCGCGAAACCACCAATGCGGTGGGCGAGCGAATTTATCGTCGCCCCAGCATCCGGCGCACCAATTCAGGGGTGCAATGCCGCAAATTCGATAGCGCCGACAATGCCCAGCGCAATTTCCTCGCCAATGGCGGCCCGCAGGATGATCCGCTTAATCTGGATCCGGATGGCGATGGCTTTGCCTGTCGCTGGTCACCCGAAGCTTACCGCGCTTTAGTGCTGGATTAGGGCAGAGGCGGTCGCAGGATCGTTAATCGCGTGATAGAGCGGCTTTGGCGCTCCCTGGAATATGAATGTGCCTGGCTCCGAGCCTTTGAAACCGGCTCTGAAGCCAGGATGGAAATCGGAAAATGGCTGGTCAGTTATAGCACCGGGCCGCCACGCTCCACCCACGGCATATTGACGCCCGACGAGGCTTGTAACCGAAAACAGAACCAGCGGAATCTGTAGCCTAACCATGAAACAGATTCATTATATTTACGCTGCCAGCCGGTCAAAACAGGGGTTTACATTTCCACAGGCTTGACCGGAAATCAAAACACTTTAAGCTCATGCCCGGGAGGGAATGATGGCAACAAAACGAACCGTAAAAGCAGGAGAGACCACGCGCATAATACGTCGCGTAGCTCATAACATGCCACAAACATTTACCTTTTCGGCAGCTGTGCCCGGAGGCGATGTGCAGGGAGTTGTGAAAGTTCAGGGCTCGCTGGGACCATTTCCCAAAGCCGCTAGCAACCAGCCTTTGC
>JALSHK010000297.1 GCA_026982275.1 Paracoccaceae bacterium
GTGCGCCACGCGATTGAATGCGGGGCCGAGCCGCTGGTGGCGCTGCAAATGGCCACCATCAACACCGCCACCCACTTCGGGCTGGAGCGCGAGCTTGGCTCGATTGCGCCCGGGCGGCGCGCGGATGTGATCCTCACCTCCGATCTGCGGAGCCTGCCGATCGAGACCGTGATTGCGCGCGGGCAGGTAATTGCTGAAGGCGGCGGGATATTGTGCGCGGAGCCGGATTACAAATGGCCCGCAAGCGCCACCAATTCGGTGCATATGAAGCGCAATCTGAGCGCCGCGGATTTTGATATCGCCGCCCCCAAGGGCAAAAATGCCGTGACCGCGCGGGTAATAGGCGTGGTGGAAAACCAAGCCCCCACCAAGGCGCTGACGGCCAAGCTTCCGGTGGAGGATGGATTGGTGGTGGGGGATCTGGCGCAGGATGTCTGCCAGATTGCGCTGGTGGAGCGGCATCGCGAAACCGGCGAGGTGGTGAATGCGTTTGTTTCAGGCTTTGGCTATAACAAGCCCTGCGCCGTGGCCTCGACCGTGGCGCATGACAGCCACCATATGATTGTGATCGGCACCAACAAGGCCGATATGGCGATGGCGGCCAATCGCTTGCAAGAGGTGCAGGGCGGGGTGGTTGTTATCTCCGAAGGCAAGGAACTGGCGCTGGTGAAGCTGCCCATCGGCGGGCTGATGTCGGATGCGCCGGCCGCGGATGTGGCGGCGGCGGCGGATAAAATGGTGGCGGCGATGGCAGAGTGTGGCTGCACGCTGAACAACGCCTATATGCAGCACTCGCTGCTCGGCTTGGTGGTGATCCCCGAGCTGCGGATATCGGACAAAGGCCTGATTGATGTGAGAGCATTCGAGAAAACCGAGCTGTTTGTGGAGGGCGAGGCATGAACCAGCGCCTTGGCCTGATCGACCTGCCGGTCCTTTCCCCCGAGCCACTCGAAACCGAGCGCTTTACCGATGCCGCCAAGGCCGTGGCCAAGCTGCAAGCGCTCTATAATCAAGCCACGCAATTTTTGCGCGCCAATTTTGAAGCGGTGATGGACGGGCAGGCCCCCGCGGGGCGTTATCGTGCGTTTTACCCGCAGGTGTGCATTACCACCACCACCCATGCCAAGCTGGATACCCGCCTCGCCTTTGGCCATGTGGCCGAGCCGGGTAAATTTGCCATCAACATCACGCGGCCAGATCTTTTTCAGGGCTATCTGGAGCAGCAGCTCGGGCTGTTGATCGAAAACCACGGGGTGCCGGTGGAGGTGTCTATCTCTGATGTGCCAATCCCGGTGCATTTTGCCATGCGCGAGGGCGCGCATATAGAAGGGGCGATCGAGGATCGGCTGGAGCGCCCGATGCGCGATATATTCGATGTGCCGGATCTGGAATGCACCAATGATGCCATCGCCAACGGCGCGGCAGGCTATGATAGCCAGGGCGCGCGGCCTTTAGGGCCGTTTACCGCGCAGCGGGTGGATTATTCCCTGGCGCGGCTCAGCCATTATACCGCCACCTCCCCTGCGCATTTCCAGAATCATGTGCTGTTTACCAATTATCAGTTCTATATGGACGAGTTTCTCGCCTTTGCCCATGCGCAGGTGATGGACCCCGATAGCGGCTATAAGGCGGTGGTCGAGGGGGGCAATATGATCACCACCATTGATGGCACCACCGGCGGCCCCAAAGGGCGCATCCCGCAAATGCCGAGCTATCACCTGACCCGCCCTGATGGATCCGGCATTACCATGATCAATATCGGCGTCGGGCCAAGCAATGCCAAAACCATCACCGATCATGTGGCGGTTTTGCGTCCGCATGTGTGGCTGATGCTGGGGCATTGCGCGGGGCTGCGCAACTCCCAAAGCCTGGGGGATTATGTGCTCGCCCATGCCTATATGCGCGAAGACAAGGTGCTGGATGATGATCTGCCGGTCTCGGTGCCGATTCCGGCTTTGGCCGAGGTGCAGGTGGCGCTGGAGCAGGCGGTGGCCGAGGTGACCGATTATTCCGGCTATGACCTGAAGAAAATCATGCGGACGGGAACCGTAGCCACGATTGACAATCGCAACTGGGAGCTGCGCGAGCAGAGCGGGCCGGTATTTCGCCTCAGCCAGTCCCGCGCCATTGCGCTGGATATGGAAAGCGCCACCATTGCCGCCAACGGTTTTCGCTTCCGTGTGCCATATGGCACTCTGCTTTGCGTCTCGGACA
>JALSHK010000298.1 GCA_026982275.1 Paracoccaceae bacterium
GCCGATCGCACCGGCGGGCAGCGGGGGTGGCGTTGCCGTAACACAAGCTCCCAGCAGAGCACTTGCACTCAATACGGTTAATACTTGGAGCTTAGACATCAACAATCCTCTTCATAAACAAAAAAAACTATCTATTCCCGACTATACCGAATAATATTCACGCGTAAAGTGCATAAAGTGTAACGACAGTGCCGTGTATCCTATATCATATCTCATCCGCATTTGCTATGGCCGCACTCAAGGCAGGTCATGCAGCCCTCTTGCATCCGCAGCGAATATTGGCCGCATTTCGGGCAGGCAGGGCCGCGCGGCTTCACGGTTGGCTCGGCATGGGGGTCTGCCTTCAGCCCTGCACCTTCTTCCATAAAGCCGATGCCCACAAGATGCCCCTCGATCACACCGCCGATGGCCGCAAGGATCGAAGGGATGTATTTGCCCCCCATCCAGGCGCCCCCGCGCGGATCAAACACGGCTTTCAGCTCCTCGACGACAAAGCTCACATCGCCGCCGCGCCGGAACACCGCCGAGATCATCCTTGTGAGCGCCACGGTCCACGCATAATGCTCCATGTTTTTGGAGTTGATAAACACTTCGAATGGCCGACGCTGGCCGTCGGTTATCACATCATTGATGGTGATATAGATCGCGTGTTCGTTTTCCGGCCAGCGCATTTTATAGGTGTTGCCCTCCAGCGTCGGCGGGCGGTCCATCGGGGCGCTCATATCGGGGCTGGCAGGCAGGGCTTCGCCCTCGACCGATAGCACAGAGCCGGTAATATCATTGGGCCGATAGGTGGTGATCCCCTTCAGCTCCGCCTTCCAGGCCTGCATGTAAAGCGCCTCGAAATCCTCAAAGGGATAATCGGCCGGCACATTTACGGTTTTGGAGATCGCGGCGCAGATATAGGGCTGGATCGCGGCCTGCATCTTCATGTGATCCTGTGCCGAAATTTCCATAGCACCGACAAAAGCCTCGGGCAAATGCGCCGTATCGCCTCCCGCCTCGCGATATAGGCGGTAAGCGTGATCTTCCACCAGATACTCCGCCATCGTGCCATCCGGCTCGCGCTTTTTACGGGTGTAATGCCATGAAAAAGCAGGTTCAATTCCGCCCGAACAGTTGTCGCCAAAGGCCAGAGAAATGGTGCCCGTGGGGGCGATGGAAAGCAGGTGGGAATTGCGGATGCCATGGGCACGGATCTCGGCGCGGATATCCTCGGGTAGGCGGCTGGCCATGCCCGAAGCGAGAAATTCCTCCGCCTCCAGCAGCGGAAACGCCCCTTTTTCCTTGGCTAGCGCAATGCTGGCACGGTAAGCGGCGTCCCGCATCTGGCGGGTAATACCGGCGGCAAATTCCCGCGCGGCCTCGCTATCATAGCGCAGCCCGAGCATAATCAGCGCATCGCCAAGGCCGGTAAAACCCAGCCCGATGCGGCGCTTGTTCATCGCCTCCTGCGCCTGTTCTTCCAGCGGCCAAACAGTTACATCCAGCACATTATCGAGCATGCGCACAGCGGTGGCCACCACCTCGGCAAAACCCTCGCTATCAAAGCGCGCCTCGCCAAAAGGCTCGATTACAAACTTCGTGAGGTTCATCGAGCCAAGGCAGCAGCAGCCATGATCGGGGATCGGAATCTCGCCACAGGGGTTTGTCGCCTCGATCACCTCGCAATAATGCAGATTGTTTTCGGCATTTATCCGGTCGAGAAACAGCACCCCCGGCTCGGCGGCGGCGTAGGTGTTGCGCATGATTTCTTGCCACATATCCCGCGCGCGGATGGTTTTATAGACCCAAAGGCCATCCCCGTTTTGCACGGCCTCGGCAAAGGGTTCAGCCTTATGCACAAGCTCGAAATCCGCATCGGCATCCACCGCCTGCATAAAGGCATCAGACACCCCGACCGAAATATTGAAATTGCTGAGCTGCCCCTTGCTGCGCTTGGCCGAAATAAACTCCTCGATGTCAGGGTGGTCCACCCGCAGCACCCCCATTTGCGCCCCACGCCGCGCGCCCGCACTCTCGACCGTGGCGCAAGATTGGTTAAAAACGTGCATATAGGAGACGGGGCCGGAGGCCGAGCTATCGGTGCCCGCCACCTTGGCCCCGCGCGGGCGAATGCTCGAAAAATCATAGCCCACGCCGCCGCCACGCCGCATGGTTTCGGCCGCTTGGCGCAAGGCGTGGTAAATGCCGACCTTGCCATC
>JALSHK010000299.1 GCA_026982275.1 Paracoccaceae bacterium
ATACGCCACCTCTCTGGTGCGCACCCCGATGGCCTCGATCTCGGCCTCCAGCCCCAGCTCGAAAATCTCGCGCACCGCATGGGGCTGCAAATTGATCCCCACCCCCAGCGGCGTGATTTCACGCACCTGCTCAAATACCTTCACCGGTATGCCGAGCTGATGGCAGGTCAGCGCCGCTGTCAGCCCGCCAATGCCCGCACCCGAAATAATAACGGTCATGGCAGAATCCTCTCCGGTTTTATAGGTTAGCAAAGCATTGCAAACCACACGGACATATACCAGTGAAAACCGCCCCTGATTTTGAATTTGAAGCCCAAAGCCCGCTGCCCGTTTGCGGGGTGGATGAAGTCGGCCGTGGCCCATGGGCGGGGCCGGTGATGGCGGCTGCCGTTATCCTTGATCCGGCCAATATCCCCGCCGGCCTGCATGACAGCAAAAAGCTCACCATCACACGGCGCGAAGCCCTTTTTGCCGAAATCATGCAAAGCGCCACCGTCTCCATCGGCGCGGCCAGTGTGCAGGAGATAGACCGGATAAATATTCTGCAAGCCACATTTCTGGCCATGCGGCGCGCGATCAACGGGCTTGAGATCAGGCCGGCATTCGCCCTGATCGACGGCAATAAAATCCCGCCGGATATCCCCTGCGGCGCCCGCGCGATTGTGAAGGGAGATGCGCGCTCGCTCAGCATATCCGCCGCCTCCATCATCGCCAAAGTCACCCGCGACCGCCTGATGTGTGACCTTTCCGCCACATACCCGGGCTATGGCTGGGAAACCAACATGGGTTACGGCACCAAAGCCCACCAGGAAGGGCTGGCAAAGCTTGGCATCACCCCGCATCATAGGGTCTCGTTCAAGCCGATCCACAAGATGTTGTGCTAAGCCATTGCTTTAACTATTTTATGTAAGCTCTTGATTCATAAAGGATTGACAGCGAATCACCGATGAATCATGTTAGGGCCATAACGAGCAACAAAGCTTCGAGGCACAGAGCAGCATGATAAAAACAACCGAAAAATCCCTCCCCCTGGACACCATTCTTTCCGGCGATTGCATCGACGTGATGAACAGTCTTCCCGCCAATTCCGTCGATCTGGTCTTTGCCGATCCGCCCTATAATCTCCAGCTGCGCGGCGATCTGCACCGGCCCGACAATTCCAAGGTGGACGCGGTGGATAACGACTGGGACCAGTTTTCCAGCTTTGCGATCTATGACAAATTCTCAAGGGATTGGCTGGCTGCGGCCCGCCGGATTTTGAAGCCAAACGGCGCGATCTGGGTGATCGGCTCCTACCACAATATCTTCCGCGTCGGCGTGGCCCTGCAAGACGCTGGCTTCTGGATCTTGAACGATGTGATCTGGCGCAAATCCAACCCGATGCCGAATTTTCGCGGCAAGCGCTTCACCAATGCCCACGAAACCATGATCTGGGCGGGCAAATCCGATGCCTCCAAATATACCTTCAATTACGAGGCCCTCAAAGAGCTGAACGAAGGCATCCAGATGCGCTCGGACTGGGTGCTGCCGATCTGCAATGGCGGCGAGCGGCTGAAGAACGAAAAAGGCGAAAAGGCGCATCCGACGCAAAAGCCTGAATCACTGCTGCACCGCGTATTGCTGGCCTCGACCAACCCTGACGACGTGATCCTTGATCCGTTTTTCGGCACCGGCACTACCGGCGCTGTCGCCAAAAAGCTGGGCCGGCATTTCATCGGCATCGAGCGCGAGGAAGCCTATCGCAAAGTGGCGCAAAAGCGCATCGACAACACCCGCAAATATGATGCGGATTCGCTGCGCGTCACCACCGCCAAGCGCGCCGAGCCCCGCGTGCCTTTCGGCAATCTGATCGAGCGCGGCATGTTAAGCCCGGGCGAGCAGCTCTATTCACTCAATGGTCGCCACCGTGCCAAGCTGCGCGCAGATGGCACCCTAGTAGCCCATGATGCCCGCGGCTCGATCCACCAAGTCGGCGCCGCGCTGGAAGGCGCGCCCAGCTGCAACGGCTGGACCTACTGGAGCTATAAGCGCGACGGCAAAAACATCCCGATTGATATGCTGCGCCAGCAAATCCGCGCCGAGATGAAGGCCTAGCCCGTCGGGCTTTGGCCCGACCGCGCCGCCGAGGGGGGCCTTCAGGCTCCCCGAGGCGGCGCGCGCCTAGCGCTGCCCTGCCGCCCGCACAGGGCCGCTGACGCCTGT
>JALSHK010000300.1 GCA_026982275.1 Paracoccaceae bacterium
GGAACCCGCCTTTGCCGATGAAATCGCCACGGCCAGCGGGCTGGTGGTGGGCAAGGCAGCCCTTACCCCCGTGGTGCGGTTTCGCGGGCTGGAATGGACAACATCAACCGATAAAGCGGCGGATATCCTTCGCCCGAGCAAGGAGAATGTATTTTGACAAAAATTGCAATCATCGGCGGCACAGGGCCGCAAGGGCAAGGCTTGGCGCTCCGGTTTGCGCGCGCTGGCATAAGGGTGGCTCTTGGCTCAAGGGATGGTGCGCGCGCCACCGGGATTGTGGCCGGGCTGAACGCCAAGCTGGGCAGCGCGCTGATTGAAGGCTTTGACAATGCCGGAGCGGTGGCGGCGGCGGATGAGATGGTTATCCTTGCCGTGCCATTCTCGGCCCATAACCCCACGCTGGAGGCGCTGAAAGGCGGGCTGGAAGGCAAGATACTGGTCGATATCGTGGTGCCGCTTTCCCCCGATGATCCCAAGCTGGTGGAGATGCCGCCGGAAGGCTCGGCGACCGAGGCGGCGCAGGCGCTGCTCGGGCCGGATATTCCGGTGGTGGGGGCGCTGCATAATGTATCGGCCCACACGCTGAACAATCTGGACGCCCCGATCAATTGTGACATTCTGGTATGCGGCAACAAGCTGGAGCCGCGCAAAAAGGTGATGGCGTTGGTCGAGCAGCTCGGGGTTACAGCCTATAATGCAGGCAATGCGCAAGCCGCGCGCTGCATCGAGGCGATCACGCCAATCCTGATCCGGCTCAATATTTCAAAGGCGGTGCCTTTTTCACATGCGGGGCTCAAAATCTGGGCACCAGACACTTAAAAACAGGGAGAAAAACTATGGAATTCGGAATTACCTTCAAAGGGGTTGTAGAACCCAAACGCGCCCGCGCCTTGGTGCGCCAAGCCGAGAATGCGGGCTTTGAATATTGCTGGTATTATGACAGCCATATCCTGTGGCGCGAAAGCTTTGTCGCCATGGCGATGCTGATGGAACACACCACCACCATGCGCTTTGGCCCCTTGGTGACCAACCCCAATACCCGCGATTGGTCGGTCGCGGCCAGCCTGTTTGGCTCGCTGGCCAAGCAATCCGACGGCCGGTTTGATATCGGCCTCGGGCGGGGCGATAGCGCGGTGCGGGTGATGGGCAAAAAGCCCGCGCCGCTGGCCAAGCTGGAAGAGTTTGTCGATGTGGTCAAGGGCCTGATTAGAGGCGAAGAAAAGCAATATGGCGAATGCCCGAATCCGGTGCAATTCCCGTGGGCCGATGGCTATGAGCTGCCGGTCTGGGTGGCGGCTTACGGGCCAAAGGCGCTGGCCTCGGCGGGCAAGGTGGGCGATGGCCTCGTGTTGCAAATCGCCGAGCCTGCGATTGTGAAATGGCTGGCCGACCAAGCGATTGCGGCGGGCAAAGCTGCGGGCCGTGATATGGAAGGCTACCGCGTGATGGCCGCAGCCCCTGCCTGGACAGGCCCTAAAGAGGACGGCATCGCCGCCACCCGCTGGTTCCCCGCCATGGTGGGCAATCATGTGGCCGATATCGTCGAGAAATACGGCACCGATAGCGATATGGTGCCCGCCAGCCTCACCGCCTATATCGAAGATCGCAAGGGCTATGATTATTCCAAACACGGCCAAACCAGCAATCCATATCTTGATTTCATCACCGATGATATCGTCGAGAGCTTTGCCGTGCTGGGCAGCCCTGAAGAGCATATCGCCAAGCTGCGCGAGCTGGAGGCCGCAGGCGTGACGCAATTCAACATCTACCTTGATAATGGCGACGAGGAGCGCATCATCGCGGATTATGCCGAGAAGATCATTCCGGCCTTTCGTTAGGGTTCGGGGGCGGCGCATAGCCGCTCTCGTGGTTTTACAACCTACTG
Organism: Paracoccaceae bacterium; assembly: GCA_026982275.1. Lineage (GTDB taxonomy): Bacteria > Pseudomonadota > Alphaproteobacteria > Rhodobacterales > Rhodobacteraceae > UBA3077. Next base: position 1,886 of record JALSHK010000300.1, read on the forward strand.
AAGGCACCTTGATGGTTTGAGGTGCTTTGCCACCGCTAGGGTTTTGCATAATGCCAGAAGCAAGGGCGCTCAATGAAACGTGACTGGCTGCGACCACCGCGCCGCGATAGGCTGTGGCAAAGCAAAGGAAAACACCATGTGGAATGATCGTTATGCCCAGCCCGGCTATCTGTTTGGCACCGAACCGGCGCAATTTTTACCCGCCCATCAGGCCTATCTGAAATCGGGCCTGCGCGCGCTGGCCGTGGCTGATGGCGAGGGGCGAAATTCGGTTTATATGGCCAAGCAGGGGCTGGACGTGGTGGC
>JALSHK010000301.1 GCA_026982275.1 Paracoccaceae bacterium
TGCCGATTCCGCAAGGCATAAACGAAACCATAGATTCGGTCACCTATAACTGGTTTGGCTACGGATTCTATATCGATAACCTCGACATTACCGCCGCGATTATCGCGGTTATTCTGGTGGTGACGCTGACACTGTTTAGCCAGTATTCCAGCACCGGCCGGGCCTTGCGCGCCGTGGCGGATGATCATCAGGCGGCGCTTAGCGTGGGCATCAGCCTGCGTTCGATCTGGGTGATTGTCTGGAGCATTGCCGGCTTTATCGCGCTGGTTGCCGGCGTGATGTGGGGCGCAAAATCCGGGGTGCAATTCTCGCTTTCGCTGATCACGCTCAAGGCGCTTCCGGTCTTGATGCTGGGGGGGTTCACCTCCATTCCCGGCGCGATTATTGGCGGCATGATTATCGGGGTGGGCGAGAAAGTGTTTGAATTCATCGTTAGCTCCAGCTGGTTTGGCGATGCGATGGGTTTCACCATGAATGCCACCGAGAACTGGTTTGCCTATGTGCTGGCCCTTATTTTCCTAGTCTTCCGGCCTCAGGGCCTGTTTGGCGAAAAAATCATCGAGAGGGTATAGCCCATGTTTTACCGTGAAGCCGGCGATTATAAAAAATCCTATGCCGAGGACAGCCAGACCTTTCCGCTGAAGCTGGATCGCTACGCCTATTATGCGCTCTTGCTGGTGGCCTTTCTGGTGGTGCCTTTTGTGATCAACGATTATTGGGCCAGTGCTGTGCTGATCCCGTTTCTGATCTGGTCCATTGCCTCGTTGGGGCTGAATATTCTGACGGGCTATTGCGGGCAGGTCAGCCTTGGCACAGGCGGGTTTATGGCGGTGGGGGCCTATTCGGCCTATAAGCTGATGACCTCGTTTCCCGAGCTGAACTTTATGATTATCGTTTTGCTTTCGGGGGCCATTACCTCGCTGGTCGGGGTGATTTTCGGCCTGCCGAGCCTGCGGATCAAGGGGTTTTATCTGGCGGTGGCGACGCTGGCGGCGCAGTTTTTCCTTGTCTGGCTGTTTAACAAGGTTTCGTGGTTTTACAATTATTCGGCATCGGGCCAGATTTCCGCCCCCACCCGCGAGATGTTCGGCTACGAGGTCACCGGACCGAGCGCCACGGCGGAGGCAAAATATCTGTTTATCCTGGTGCTGGTTGTCGGGCTGGCCTGGGTGGCTCGTAATCTCACGCGCGGCCGCATTGGCCGTAGCTGGATGGCGATCCGCGATATGGATATTGCCGCCGAGATCATCGGGGTGAACCCGCTCAAAACCAAGCTGGTCGCCTTTGCTGTCAGCTCGTTTTATATCGGGGTCTCCGGCGCGCTCTTCTTTGCAGTCTATCTGGGCGCGGTCGAAGTTGGCGAGGCTTTTGGCATTTTGAAATCGTTCCTTGTGCTGTTTATGATCATCATTGGCGGGCTTGGCTCGATCCTCGGCAGCTTTATCGGCGCGGCCTTTCTGGTGTTGATGCCGGTATTGCTGAAAAACGTTATGGTTGGCTGGTTTGGCTGGCCGATAGATCTGGCCGCACAGACCGAACTTGTGATTGTCGGTTTTCTGATCATGGTGACGCTGGTGCTTGAACCGCATGGCGTGGCGCAGCTATGGCGCGTCACCAAGCAAAAATTACGCCTTTGGCCTTTCCCGCATTAGGGGTAGGCTATCTTACGCTACCGGAAAACCGGAGCATCCACCAATGTCAAACCTAAAGGGAGGAACGACATGAAACTGAAGAAAATAGCAGCCTATGCTGTCGCGGCCACTATGGTCGCAAGCCCGGTGCTGGCGCAGCTGGTATTCCCCAGCCTGAGCTATCGCACAGGGCCTTTCGGAGCCAACGGCGCGGAAGTGGCCGATGGTTTTGCCGACTATATGACCCTGCTGAACGAGCGCGATGGCGGCATTGGCGGCGTGATGACCCGGGTGATCGAGTGTGAAACCGGCTATTCCACCGAAAAAGGGGTTGAGTGCTATGAGGCGACCAAAGGCGAAGGCGCGTTGATTTATCAACCGCTCTCCACCGGGATGACCTATCAGCTTATTCCGAAAACTGCCGCGGACGGCATTCCGATGCTGACCACCGGTTATGGTCGCACCTCGGTTGCGAATGGCGCGGTATTCCCGTGGGTATTCAATTTCCCGGCGAATTACTGGAATGGCGCTTCGGCGGCGGTAAATTATATGCTGGC
>JALSHK010000302.1 GCA_026982275.1 Paracoccaceae bacterium
CTCCGAATCCGTGGCGCAATTGCGGATAAATGTGACCAGCCCCGAGGGCACGACAGAGGCGGGGCTGCGGGTGTTGATGGATGCGGATACGGGGCTAAAACCCCTGCTTGGCAAAACCGTGGCCGCAGCGGCGAATCGGGCGCGCGCGCTTGGAAAGCGCTGAACGATCTTGCTTTTTTATCACGCAAGCTTGATAAGAAAGACCGTGAATACCCCTTCATACTCATGGCGATTCTTTTCATGCGGGATGGTGCTTGAATGCTGGATTTTGACACATTTTTACAAGTGGATATGCGGGTGGGAAAGGTGCTGCGCGCCGAAGGCTTTCCCGAGGCCAGAAAGCCCGCGCTGAAGCTCTGGGTGGATTTCGGGCCGGAAATCGGCGAGAAAAAAACCTCGGCCCGGATCGCCGATCATTATACGCCTGAAAGCTTGCTTGGCCGTAGGGTGGTGGGGGTGGTTAATTTTTCGCCACGCCAGATCGGTAAATTCATGTCGGAGTTTCTGGTGCTGGGGGCCGCCGATGCCGAAGGGCGAATTATCCTTCTGACCCCTGATTCTGCCTTGCCCGTTGGTGGGCGAATTCATTGAGGAGATAACGATGGCCAGACCAAGAATTATCGTGACCCGCAAGCTGCCCGAAGAGGTGGAGGTCGAATTGAAACGCCATTTCACCGTGGCGCTGAATACGACGGATACCCCTTTTCCGAAGGAAAAGCTGGTCAAGGCTATGATGCGTGCAGACGGCGTGCTGGCCACTTTTGGCGATGCGATCGATGCCGAGGTTTTGCAGGCGGGCGGGGCGCGAAAGGCCCAGATCGTCGCCAATTTCGGGGTTGGCACCAATCATATAGATCTGGGGGCTGCCGAAGAGCTGGGGGTTGTGGTGACCAATACGCCCGGCGTGTTGAATGATGCCACTGCCGATCTGGCGATGGCCCTGATTCTGAACGCCACCCGCAGGGTGTGGATGCATGAAAACCGGTTGAGAAACGATGAATGGCACGGGTTTGATCTGGTATCGGGGCTGGGGCGGTCGTTGCGCGGCAAGACGCTGGGGATTATCGGCATGGGCCGGATCGGCACGGCGCTGGCGGTGCGGGCGCATTTTGGCTTTGGCATGGATGTAATCTATTATAACCGCTCCAAGGTTTTTGCGGCGGCGGTGCCGGAGGCCAAATCAGTGCCCGGCATCGAAGCGTTGCTGGAGGCCTCCGATGTGGTATCGCTGCATGTGCCCGGCGATGCGGAAAACCGGCATTTGATCAATGCCGAGCGGCTGGCCCTGATGAAGCCCGGCGCTTATCTGGTGAATACTGCGCGGGGCGATGTGGTGGATGAGGCCGCCCTGATCGCGGCCTTGCAGAGCGGCGCTCTGGCGGGGGCGGGGCTGGATGTGTTTGAGGCCGAGCCGCAGGTGCCTGAGGCGCTGAAGGCGATGGATAACGTTACGCTTTTGCCCCATATCGGCAGCGCCACGCTGGAAACCCGGGTGGCGATGGGTATGCGGGCGGTGGAAAATCTTCGGGCCTATTTCGAGGATCGCCCCGTGCCGCATCAGGTGGCCTGATCACCCCTCCAGCGCAGCACGCCAATGGCGGCGGCATAGGGATAGATAGGTTTCGTTGCCGCCGATCTGCACCTGCTCGCCATCGGTCAGCACGCGGCCATTCTGATCTTGGCGCACCACCATCGTCGCCTTTTTGCCACAATGGCAAATGGTGCGGACCTCGCGCATTTCATCGGCCCAGGCCAGAAGCGCTGCCGATCCCGGGAAAAGCTCGCCCCTGAAATCCACCCGCAGCCCGTAGCACATAACCGGAATGGACAGGTCATCCACGGCTTTTGCCAATTGCCACACCTGATCCTTGGTCAGAAATTGTGCTTCGTCGATAAATACACAAGCCACATCCCCTTGCGCTTGCCGCGCTTGAATCATGGTGAAAAGGTCACTATCGGGGCTGAACCAGTCAGAATCGGCATCGATGCCGATGCGGCTGGCGATTTTGCCTTTCCCTGCGCGATCATCGAGCCTGGCGGTGATCAGATAGGTATGCATCCCGCCTTCGTTATAATTATAGGAAGCCTGCAAAAGGATGGTGCTTTTGCCGGCATTCATGGTGGAGTAGTTGAAATATAATTTAGCCATGGGGCAGATTTAGCAAAATATTTTACCTAGC
>JALSHK010000303.1 GCA_026982275.1 Paracoccaceae bacterium
CAGCCCCGATTTATCTTCCCCCGGATAGAACCGCGCGCGGGTGGCGGTGGGCATCGGGTTGGGGGTATGCAGAATTACGCGCGGCTTCAGCCTGACCGTTTCGGCTTGATAGCTTTGCACCATGGAGCGCGCGGCCGCTTTGGAGGCGGCATAGGAGGCAAAAAACTTTTCGCCATCGTGCGGGTCATCCATAAAAATAGCGGTGCCATCAGCCACGCGCAGCAGCGGCTCTGTGAGGGAGATAATACGGGCAGTGGCCCGGGCGTTGACGGCCATGGTTTTGTCGTAGTCTTTATCGACCAACGCATCCATTGGCGTAAGCAGCGGGACCTCTATCGCGCAATGCACCAAGAGATCCAGCCCTTTCCATCGCTCGAAAATGCTCAGGCACAGGCGCTGCAGCCCGCCCTCGTCGGTCACATCAAGCGGCACCAGCGTAATGCCTTGACCCTTGGCCTCGATTACGTCGGCCAGCTCTTCCAGCCCGCCAACAGTGCGGGCCAGCGCGATGATATGATAGCCCTTATCAGCCAGTTGCAGCGCAGTGGCATAACCCAGCCCGCGAGAGGCGCCGGTGACCAGCGCGGTTTTTTCCTTGTGTTCCATAGGGTGGATTTAGGGGCTTTGGTCGCAAAAAACCAGAGGAAATCTTGCACCTTTACCGATCTTGCTTGAAATTACCCGTGCAACAGGCCAAAAAGGCGGCAAGCCATTGAACTTATCAACAAGGATATGCTGATGACACCGAATATCACCCTCTCAAACGCTCTCTGGAAATCCAATTCCGCCCTGCGCCATGGTGCGCTGGTTGCGGGGGGCATCGCGCTTTTGGCGCTTTCGGCCAAAATCTCTGTGCCGATGTGGCCGGTGCCTGTTACCATGGGCACATTCGCGGTGCTGGCGCTGGGGGCAGCCTATGGGCCGCGCCTCGGGCTTGTGACGATTCTGGGCTATATGCTGCTGGGAGCAATGGGGTTTAATGTATTTGCAGGCACCGGCGGCGATGTAAACGGCCTAGCCTATATGATGGGCGGCACGGGGGGCTATCTTCTCGGCTTTGTACTGGCTACGGTGCTTTTGGGCTATGGGGCCACGCGCGGCTGGGATCGCTCGGTGCTGAAAATGGCAGGGCTGCTGCTGGCGGCGAATGTGCTGATCTATGTGCCGGGCCTGGCCTGGCTGAGCGTGCTTTATGACATGAGCGCAGTGCGTGCGATCGAGGTGGGCATGGTGCCATACCTGATTGGCGACGCGGTGAAACTGGCGCTGGTGGCGCTGCTGCTGCCAATGGCGTGGAAACTGCTGAAGCGCGGGTAAAAAAGACACTGGATTTCGAAAAGCCCTGCTATTGCGCGGGGCTTTTTTTATGACCGTTCCTGTTTTGGCAGGCTGGCGGAGAACTGCCCCCGAAAATCGCTGACGCCGGCAAACGAACCAAAAAGACGTTTAACGGGGTTTTATCCTGTGGCGGTTTAAAGCTTGCTATGTGTCCCATCACAAAGCGGAGCATTTGCCGTTTGCTTGCAACCACAGAAGAAAACCTTTCCGGTCTTTTCAGCGGTGTATTTTACCGGAGAAAAGCCGGTATCCTTATGTGAGCCATCACAAAACGGCTGGTTTCCGGATTGCCCGCAAGCGCACCAGAAATAGGTTTTCCCCGCTTCCACTTCCGTGGCATACGGCCCTTTTTTAGCGATGATCGGTGTATTGGTCATTTATTTCCCCTTTGTTATACCCCAAGGGAACACAAATAGCCGACGGCTACAATTTGCCAAAACGCCACCCCTAAGGCTCGATGCCTAGCGCAAAAAAGGCCGCGCCAAAATCAGGCGCGGCCTTTGCGGTTTCGCAATTTTGCTATCTCAAAAAGCCAGCGCCTTGGCCTGCTTCACCTGCGGCAGGCTGGCGATGGTTTTCAGCGTCGCCTCGTCAATCGGGGCATCCACCCCCACCAGCGCGATCGCCTCGCCATCCTTGATCACCCGCCCCAATGCAAAGGTCGCGATGTTCACCCCGAGCGCCCCGAGCGTGGTGCCCAAAGCACCGATATAGCCCGGCAGGTCGGCATTGGTGGTATAAAGCATAAAGGGCTGCGGCTCGGCCTCAAGCCCGATACCCTTGATCTGGATAAAGCGCGGCTTGCCATCGGAATAGATCGTGCCCGCC
>JALSHK010000304.1 GCA_026982275.1 Paracoccaceae bacterium
CAAGCAAGCTCAGCCGCTTCGAGCAGGGGCAATACCCCTATTCCGACAAGATTAACCGTGCCGATTATGAAAAGCAAAAGGCGCTTTTGCAGGTCGAGCTGCTCAAGGTGCAAAAATGGGTGGAGGTTACCGGGGCCAAGGTGGTGCTGTTATTCGAAGGCCGCGATGCGGCGGGCAAAGGCGGCACCATCAAGCGCTTTATGGAGCATCTCAACCCTCGCGCCGCGCGGGTCGTCGCGCTGAACAAACCCACAGAGCGCGAGCGCGGACAATGGTATTATCAGCGCTATATCGAGCATTTGCCCAGCAAGGGCGAAATGGTATTGTTTGACCGCTCCTGGTATAATCGCGCCGGGGTGGAGCGGGTGATGGATTTTTGCACGCCGCAGGAATATCTGGAATTCATGCGCGAAACACCGGATCTGGAGCGCATGTTTACCCGCTCGGGCATTCACCTGTTCAAATACTGGTTTTCGGTTACACGTGACGAGCAAAAGCGCCGGTTTGATAGCCGTGAGCAAGACCCGCTAAAGCAATGGAAGCTCTCGCCAATAGATCGCGCAAGCCTGAATAAATGGGATGATTATACCGAGGCCAAAGAGGCGATGTTTTTCTATACCGACACCGCCGATGCCCCGTGGACGATCATCAAATCCAACGATAAAAAGCGCGCGCGCCTCAATACGATGCGGCATTTTCTGTCGCAAATCCCCTATCCGGACCGGGATGAGGAAAACGCGCCATTGCCTGACCCTAAAATTGTCGGGGCGGCCAGCCATGTGATCGGGGCGGATGATCATATATTGGGGAAATCGCTGCATCCAACCAACCGGCGAAACAAAACCGGCTAACCCCGTGACAGCCTTGGCCAGAACTGGTAATCATTGCGGCAGGCGAGTTGGGGCTTTTACTATGATGACGCGTATTTTCAAAACATGTGGCGTTCTCCTTTTGGGGGCGGCTTTGCAGGGCTGTGTCGGGGCCGGAGGGCAGGCACCGGATCTTCAGCGCGACAGGATCGCCGGCCAGCCGCTTTCCAGCACGGTGGAGCGCCCACCACCCTTTTCGCGGCGCATTGCCCAGAGCGGCGGTGGGGGTATCGGTGGCGGCATTGCCGGATTTCTGATCGGCAAGGCGGTGACGGCGACGCTGAATGCCGATGACCGCGCCCGCTCGAAGATAGGCGAGGTCCCCACCCCGCAAGGCGTGGATCCGGGCGCGATCATCGAGAATACCATAGCGGATTATTTGATCGCGGAATTTGGTGCGCGGCCCAATTTGCGGCCATTCTATGCCGGCTCTCTGCGCGAAACCGGTGCAAATGAGCGGGCAGCGGGCGTGGCCAATCTGGCCCGGCGGCGCGGGCTGAGCGGCGTGGTTATTGATGTGGTGGCGCTGGAATACTATGCCGATAGCAGCGGCCGAAATCTGGGCCTGCTGGACGAGGCCTTTCGCATCGTGATCCGCGCCGAGATGAACCTCGTGGATATCGCAACCGGCGAGGTGCTGGCTTTTGGCAGTTGCACCGGCACCCATGACAACCTGACCAAGATCGAAGCCGCCATCGAGGACGGCCCGCGCCTGACCACGCTTCTGGCGCAAAAGGCCGCGGCGGATTGCGCCGGACAGTTGATCGATACCGCGCTAAAATAAGCCCAGCTTATGGAGCGCTCCTATTTTGAAGTTGCATTTGGCGCGATTTCGCCGAAGGGTAAGCCATATTCAAGCGGGAGGAAAAAATGAAAACACGCGCAGCTGTAGCATTCGAGGCGGGCAAACCGTTGGAGATTGTCGAGGTTAATCTACAAGGCCCGAAAGCAGGGGAGGTTCTGGTGGAGATAAAGGCCACCGGCATATGCCACACCGACGAGTTCACCCGCTCGGGAGCAGATCCCGAAGGGCTGTTTCCGGCGATCCTTGGCCATGAGGGCGCAGGGGTGGTGCTGGAAGTGGGCGCGGGCGTTACCAGCCTGAAGCCGGGCGACCATGTGATCCCGCTTTATACGCCGGAATGCCGCGAATGCGAATATTGCCTCAACCCCAAAACCAACCTGTGCCAGAGCATCCGCACCACGCAGGGCCAAGGGCTTATGCCCGACGGCACCAGCCGCTTCAGCCTGCTCGACGGCACGCCGATCCTGCATTATATGGGCTGCTCGACCTTTGCCAACCACACGGTTTTGCCCGAGATCGCGCTGGCCAAAATCCGCAAAGACGCGCCGTTTGACAAGGTGTGCTATATCGGCTGCGGTGTGACCACGGGCATCGGGGCGGTGATCAACACCGCCAAGGCCGAGATCGGCTGCACCGCGATTGTATTTGGCCTTGGCGGCATTGGCCTGAACGTGGTGCAGGGGCTGCGGCTGGCGGGGGCGGACCAGATTGTCGGCGTTGATTTGAACAACGATAAGGCCGCGATGGCCAAGCAATTCGGCATGACAGATTTTGTGAACCCGAGCCAGATCGAGGGCGACCTTGTAGCCCACCTTGTGGAGCTAACCGGCGGCGGCGGAGATTACACCTTTGATGCCACGGGCAATGTCGGCGTGATGCGCGCCGCCCTTGAGAGCGCCCATAAGGGCTGGGGCGAGAGCATTATTATTGGCGTTGCTGGCGCCGGTCAGGAGATTTCGACCCGCCCCTTCCAGCTGGTCACGGGCCGCTCTTGGCGCGGCACGGCCTTTGGCGGCGCGCGCGGGCGCACCGATGTGCCCAAGATTGTGGATTGGTATATGGAGGGCAAAATCGAGATCGACCCGATGATTACCCATAAGCTGAAGCTGGAGGACATCAACAAAGGTTTTGACTTGATGCATGAAGGGAAATCCATTCGTGCCGTGGTGGAGTTCTAGATGAAAACCCTGTCCGAAAACGCGGCCTTTGGCGGCACCCAAGGCGTTTATAGCCACGCCTCGAGCGCCTGCAATTGCGAGATGACTTTTGCGGTCTACTTGCCACCCCAAGCCAAGGAAGGGCCGGTGCCGGTGCTTTGGTATCTGTCCGGCCTCACCTGCACCCATGAAAACGCGATGGTGAAGGCAGGGGCGCAGGCTTGGGCCGCTGAAGCAGGGATTGCGCTGGTGTTTCCGGATACCTCGCCGCGGGGCGAAGGCGTGGCGGATGACGAGGCGTATGATCTGGGCCAAGGGGCGGGGTTTTATGTGGATGCCACGCAAGCCCCATGGGCGGCGCATTTTAGCATGTGGACGTATATTCGCGAGGAATTGCCAACGCTGGTTTTCCGCAATTTTGACCTGCTGGAGGAAGCGCAGGGCATTACCGGCCACTCGATGGGCGGCCACGGGGCGCTAACCTTGGCGCTTAACCACCCCGAACAGTATAAATCCGTCTCTGCCTTCGCGCCGATTTGCAACCCCACTGGCTCTGACTGGGGCCGGATGCAGCTTGGCGCCTACCTCGGGGAGGATGAGGCCACGTGGCAGCGCCATGATGCCAGCAAGCTCATGGCCGAAAGCGGCTTTCCGACGCCGGTGCTGATCGACCAAGGCGATAGCGACCAATTCCTCGGCCTGCTCAAGCCCGAAGCGCTGGCACAGGCGATGGCGCTCAAGCGGCAGGCGGGGACCTTCCGGATGCAGCCCGGCTATGACCACTCGTATTTCTTTGTGGCCAGCTTTATGGAAGACCATATCATGCACCACGCGGAGATTTTGCACAGGCTATGACCATTATCTATATTGATGCCGATGCCTGCCCCGTGAAGGACGAGGTCCTGCGGGTGGCAGACCGGCACAAGCTTCAGGTCTATATCGTGTCCAATGGCGGGCTGCGGCCCAATCCGCATCCGCTGGTCGATATTGTGGTGGTCGATGACGGCCCCGATGTGGCGGATATGTGGATCGCCGACCGTATGAAAAAGGGTGATATTTGTATAACGGGAGATATCCCGCTGGCGGCAAAATGCCTTGAGGCGGGCGGGCGGGCGCTGCGCCATAATGGCGATTCCTTTACCAAATCCAATATCGGCAATCAGCTCGCAATGCGCGACCTGATGAACGATATGCGCGCCGCCGACCCTTTTCACCAAGGGCGCGGCAAGCCGTTTTCCAGGGCGGATCGCTCCAATTTCCTGAATGCGCTGGAGCGCGAGGTGCAGGCGGCCAAGCGTGAAGGGTGAGCTGGAGATAGATTTCACCTCCGGCGCATTAAAGCACCGCCTGCGCTTTGGCGGCGGGCGCGGGCAGGATCTGCCCAAGGCGATCGGGCTGAAAAACGGCGCGAACCCGCATGTGGTCGATGCCACGGCAGGGCTGGGGCGGGATGCGTTTTTGCTGGCCTCGCTTGGCGCGCGGGTCACCCTGATCGAGCGCTCGGAAAAGATGCACGCGCTGCTGGCGGCGGCGCTACAAAAGGCGGCTGTTGGCGAGATGGCAGATATTATCTCCCGTATGGAGCTGCTTTCGGGCGATGCCAAATCCCTGCTGCCAAGGCTGGCGCCGGAGGTGGTTTTGCTGGACCCGATGCACCCGCCCCGGGGCAATTCGGCCTTGGTAAAGCAGGAAATGCGGCAATTGCGTGAGATCGTGGGCGAAGACCCCGACGCGGCAGAGCTGATCGCGGTGGCGCTGGAATCCGCACAAAACCGCGTGGTTCTGAAATGGCCGCGCAAGGCGGCTCTGCCCGAGGGCCTCCCCGCGCCCAGCCATCAGATACTCGGGAAATCCACCCGCTATGATGTGTGGATGCGCCCTACCACGCCAGCCGTGGCAGCGAAAAACTCGGGGTGACGGCGCTATCCTTCAGGGCCTGATCCGCATCTTCGGCGTGAATGCCGCTTTTGACAAATACCGTATCCAGCCCGGCGGCACTGGCACCGGCAATATCGGTGCGAAGCGAATCGCCAACCATCAGCAGCCGCCCGCCCAGCATTTCGCCTGCCATCGCAAATACGGCTTTATGCGGCTTCCCCATCCAGCGGGCATCGCCGCCCATGCGCTCATAGGCATCCACCAGCAGCCCCGCGCAGGCCACCGTTTTATCGCCGTGCCCTACCCGCAAATCCGGATTGCCACAGATCATTGGCAGGTTGCGGGCGAGGGCGGCTTGCAGCAGGCTGGTGTAATCGTCGGGGGTTTCTTCGTCGCCGATGCCGGTAACCAGCACAAAATCGGCCTCGCTGATTTGCGCCACGGGCCGATACCCTTCGGGCACAATCTCGCGGGTGCGCTCGGGGCCTTGGAAATAGTAGCGCTTGCCGTATTCCGCCCCGCCAAGCGCCCGGAAAACCGCCTCTCCCGAGGTGAACGCCCCGACGGCCAGCGCTTCGGGCATGCCAAGCGCGATCAGCGCGCTGCGCACCCGCTCGGCGCGGCGCGGCATATTGGAGAGGAACCCATAGGGAATACCTGCATCCTTCAGCGCTTGCAGGCTGTCAATCGCACCGGGAAAGCAGGCCACGCCATTATGGATAACCCCGTAAATATCAAACAGGATGCCATCATATCGGGGGGCGACCTCTGAAAGGCCGGTCAGGTTCTGCATGGGTTTATCTCCGGTATTGCCATGAATTCTGCGCCCAGTATATAAGCCAAAACCTCGATGGCCACGTCAAATAATTTCCTTTGGCTATCTAGGGGGGAATGTAGTCGCCCTGCCTAAACGGTGCCAATTTCGGCCCAGATCGGCATATGATCCGAGGCGCGGCGCGCGTTCTCGCAGCTATGCACCCCGCCTCTTTCCAGCGTCAGCTCATGGCTAAGCGCGATTTTATCCAGCCCTACCATCGGCCTGAGCGTGGGAAAGCTATGCCCCGGCGTGTGGATTTTGAATTGCCCGCCCAGCGCTGACAGGTTCCGGCTCTTGCGGCTCCACTCGTTAAAATCCCCCATAATCAGGGTGGGAAGCGGGGGTAGCCCCGCCAGAAATCCGGCAATCCGCGCCACCTGCGCTTGCCGGTCACGCCGCAACAGGCTCAGATGCAACCCCACCACCCGCAAATTTTCCAGATCGACCACCGCCGCGCCGCGCGGCTCCAGCCCCGGCAGCGCCAGCGTATGCACGGCTTCCACCATTGTGCCCTTGCGCAGCAATATCGCATTGCCATGCCAGCCGATGCTCTCGGGCCGCGCGGCCAGATCGACGATTTCAAGATCGGTATGCGCGGCCACCAGCGCCCGCGGCAGGCTGCTGGCGCGCTTGCCAAAGCGCCGGTCCACCTCTTGCAGCGCCACGATATCCGCATCCATAGCCGCCAACACCGACAGCACCCGCGCCGGATCGCGCCGATAATCCAGCCCCACGCTTTTGCGTATATTATAGCTTGCAATCCGGGTCATGGATGCTCCTTTGGTCAATATATAGGCGCAAATCCTGTGTTTTGAACCCCGCGCCGCTTGCCCGCACCCCCAAGCCTGCCTATCTTGAAGGCAAGGAGACCGCGCTTATGAAAATCGCACGGCAGAGTTATATAGTATATCTGATCTGGATATTTTTGGCAGGCGAAACGCTGGTTTCGCTATGGCTTGCTCAATGGAGCGTGTCTTTTGTTGCCGCTTTTACCCTTGGCCTGTCACTCCTGCCCGCACTTTTTGCCGAGCGTTTCGGGGTGCGCTTGCCCATGACCTTCGCGGCCCTGATCGTGATTTTTTTGTTTGCCACGCTGTTTCTCGGCGAGATCGGCGATTTCTACGAGCGGTTCTGGTGGTGGGATGTGCTGCTGCATAGCGGCTCGGCGATCGGCTTTGGCCTGATCGGATTTGTGCTGGTATTCATGCTGTTTCAGGGCGACCGCTTTGCCGCGCCGCCCTTGGCGCTGGCATTTCTGGCATTCAGTATCGCTGTCAGCATCGGGGCGCTCTGGGAGATATTCGAATTTGCCATGGATAGCCTGTTTGGCCTGAATATGCAGAAATCCGGGCTGGTAGATACGATGTGGGATCTGATCGTCAATACCATCGGGGCCAGCATCGGCGCGATTGCGGGGCATCATTATCAGCAAGGGCGGGGCTTTGCCGGATTGGCGCGGATGATTGACCAATTTGTGAAGGCCAACAAGAAGTTCTTTCGCAAAAGCAAGTAATCAGTTGATCTCCCGCACCATTTTTGTGGCGGCGGAAAAGCCAAAAACATGGCGCAAAGGGCCAAGGTGGTCGGTGGTGGTAGCCTTGAAGCCAACCCGCTCATAAAGCGCGCGGGCGCGTGGGTTGCTGTCAATCACATCCAGCGTTACCTTGGCCAGCCCGCGGGCTTTGGCGGCATCAAAAACAGCATTGAGCAGCAAGGTGCCCACGCCTTTGCCCTGCGCGGAGGCATCGACACAAATACCGTCCATTTGCTATGTATCTTCAGGTGCCTTGCGCTCCAGCATGGCCAGCAGCGGCAAGCGCCAGAGCGTGCCAATGCCGTAATGCCGCCAAAAGGCCCCGCCCTTGCTGAAACCATCCGTGCCTGTTTTGAAAGCGGCAATGCCCATAAGCTGGACACCTTCAAGCGCCGAGATCACCGCATCGGGGTTTATACCGGCTTCAAAAAACCCGGTGCCGCGCGCCTTTGGTCCCATCAGCTTTTCAAGCTTTGGCCCAAACGCCTGCCAGTAAAGCCTTGCGGCATCAGGGTAGTGCTCGGGCCGCAGGCCTTGGCTGAGGGTGATAGCCACTTACAGGCTCGCGTTCAGCGCGGCAATAATCGCATCGCCCATTTCAGAGGTGGAGGCGGGCTTGCCGGTGCCTTTTTGCATCAGATCGGCGGTGCGGGTGCCGTCGGCCAGCACCTTTTCCACGGCCGCTTCCAGCCGGTCGGCCTCTGCGCCCTGATCAAAGGAATAGCGCAGCGCCATGGCAAAGCTGAGAATGCAGGCCGACGGATTGGCCAGCCCCTGCCCCGAAATATCGGGCGCAGAGCCATGCACCGGCTCATACATCGCCCTGGGCCGGCCATTTTCCATCGGCACCCCGAGGCTGGCCGAAGGCAGCATACCAAGGCTGCCCGTGAGCATCGCTGCGCAATCGGACAGAATATCGCCAAACAGATTGTCGGTCACGATCACATCGAATTGCTTGGGGGTGCGCACCAGCTGCATGGCGCAATTATCGGCATACATGTGGCTAAGCTCGACATCGGGATAATCCTGCGCCCCGATTTTGGTCACCACCTCGCGCCACAGAATGCCGCTTTCCATCACATTGGCTTTTTCCACCGAGCAAAGCCGGTTATCGCGCTTGCGGGCCAGCTCGAAGGCGGCGCGCGCCACGCGGTCGATCTCGCTCTCGGTATAGCGCTGGGTGTTGATCCCCACCCGCTCGCCGTTTTCTTCAAAAATGCCGCGCGGCTCGCCAAAATAGCTGCCCGAGGTCAGCTCCCGCACGATCATGATATCAAGGCCGGATACCAGCTCTTTCTTCAGGCTGGAGAAACCGGCCAGCGCATCAAAGCATTGCGCCGGGCGCAGATTGGCAAACAGGTCCATCTCCTTGCGCAGGCGCAAAAGCCCGCGCTCGGGCTTGATGCTGAAATCCAGATCATCATAGGCCGGACCGCCAACCGCACCAAGCAAAACCGCATCCACCTCTTGGGCTTTGGCCATGGTTTCGTCGGTCAAAGGGGTGCCGTGGGCATCATAGGCCGCGCCGCCCACGAGATCCTCGTAAAGGTCGAATTTCAGGCCGCGCGCGGTATCAAACCAGCCCATGATTTTTTTCACCTCGCCCATCACTTCGGGGCCGATGCCGTCACCGGCGAGGATAAGAATGGAGGGGTTGCTCATGGCGCGTTCCTTTATTGAAATTGGTCCCCTCTCGGGTATCGCCTTCAAGCGGTATCGTCAAGCATCGCAAAGCGGCTGGACAGCTTCGGCCAGCAGATCATATACCCGCCGGATACGCGGACTGCGGCGCAAGGCCTTGGCCGCCACCAGCCAGACCGGCAGCGCCTGCATCGGCAGGTCCGGCAATACCTGAACCATGCCTTTGGCTTCAAGCCCCAGCCGCATCTGGGTGGCGCCGATGCCACAGCCGGCCTTGGCCAGCTCCCAATAGGTGGCCTGATCATCGCAGCGCAGGGCAAAATCCTCGCGGCTACGGATCACCCCATGGCCGCGCATGGCATCGATAATGGCCGGGCTTCGGTCAAACCCGATAAAATCATGCTGTGATATATCGCTAAAGCTCTCGGGGGTGCCGCGCAGCTCCAGATAGGTTTCATGGGCAAAAAGCGCGGTTTTAATCTCGCCCAGCTTGCGCGCGATCACATCTTCCTGCGTGGGGCGATACATGCGGATGGCAATATCGGCCTCGCCAAATAGCAGGTTTTCCGAGGCATCGCTCGGGGCCAATTCCAGCTGGATATCCGGCTCCGCGCGGCGGATAGCCGCCAAAATCGGCGGCAGGGTGTAATGGGAAAAAACCTTGGAGGCGGTGATGCGCACCGTGCCTTTCAGGCTTTGGGATTGCCCTGCGGCCAGCAAAGCCAGCGTCCGGGCGGCCTCCTGCATTTCCAGCGCCAGCGGGTATAGCGCCTCTCCGGCCTCGTTCAGCACCAGCCCGCGCGGCTGGCGGATAAACAGCGCGCATCCCAGCGCGGCCTCGGCCCTGGCAATCTGGCGGCCAAGGGTTGGCTGGCTTTGGCCAAGCTGGCGCGCCGCCGCCGAAAGCGAGCCGGATTGGGCAACGCATGTAAAGGCCTGCAATAGTGACCAATCAAGGGTTTGTAGCTTATCCATTCAACAATGAATAGCATATCTACGAAAAACCGCAATTTATATTCAGTGGCAGATGGGTAAATATAGGACAGCAAAAGGAGAATATTATGCAAAAGGTTTTGATTCTGGGCGCATCGGGCAGCTTTGGCCGCAATTGCGACGAGGCGTTTTCGGCGGCGGGCTGGGAGGTGCGGCGCTATAAACGCGGGCAGGAGGATATGGTAGCGGCAGCCAAAGGGGCGGATGTGATCGTTAACGGGCTTAACCCGAAAGACTATAAGGGCTGGACCCTGGAGCTGCCCAAGATCGCGCGGCAGGTATCGGCGGCGGCCACGGCCAGCGGCGCGACCATCCTTCAGCCCGCCAATGTCTATAATTATGGCGCACAACCCGGGGTGTGGGATGCGGATACCCCCCATGGGGCCACCACCAGAAAAGGCAAGGCGCGGATCGAAATGGAGCGGATATTGCGGCAATCCGGCGCGCAAGTGATCCTGTTGCGGGCGGGCGATTTCATTGACAGCCGACCCAGCGGCAATTTTATCGATTTTCTCACCAGCAAGCTCTCCAAAGGCCAGCTGATCTATCCCGGACGGGCGGATGCGCCGCATGCATGGGCCTATCTGCCCGATATGGCGCAAGCGGCGGTCGGGCTGGCCGAGGCGCGAGGCCGGTTGGCCCGCTATGAGGATGTGCCATTTGCCGGACATACGATAACCGGCGAAGCCCTGCGCAGCGCCCTGGCCAAGGCGGCGGGCAAACCGCTCACCCTCAGGCCCTTTCCATGGCTGATGATGAAAATGCTGTCGCCATTCTGGGGCCTGGCAAAGGAAATGCAGGAAATGCGGTATTTATGGGACCTGCCCCACAGCCTGAATGGCGAAAAGCTGCAAGAAATATTACCGGATTTTCAACGCACCGCGCTGGAGGAGGTTATGAAAAAGCTGGCGGGATAAGGATTCAGGGCAGGGCTATATCGGCCCAGATAAGCCGGTGGCGGGTTTTTGCCCTATCCAGCAGGGCTTCGTTTTCGGGCCAGTAAACCCCGCTTTCCAGCACCTTCAGCCGCGCATCGGGCAGGACATAATCCACCTGCATCCTGCCGGCTCTTTCCCAATCCACGGTATCATAAGCGGGCATGGGTTGCAGGCGCGGATGGGCCAGCAGCGCGCGCAATCCGGGCTTTCGGCTCTCGCCGCGTGCCGGATCGGCATTCAGGTCAGCCAGCAGGATAACAGGGGTATCGGCCAGCGGCGCAACAAGGCCGGCATCGTCGCGCATGGCTTCGCCGCCCAGATAGCGCTCCAGAAAGGAAATTTCAGCGGCATTTCGCAAGCCGTTGGCATCCTCCTCCCCGTCAAATACCGGCGGTGTGGGATGGGCGGCGAGAATGGAGAGCGCCCCGTTTGGCAGGGTGATTTCCACATCCCACAAGCTATGGGCGGCGAGGCGCAGCGCGGGCCAGTGCGCGAAAAACAGCTCGCCATTGGCCTTCAGCGGCGGTGGGCCGAAATCCTGCCATTTTAGCTGGTCAAAGCGGCGGCTGTTGGTGACGGGATAGCGCGAGAGCAGCGCCATACCCTCGGAGCCCTCAAAGCGGCCAAACCCCCAATTGTCATTCCAGTCCCGCAGGCGGCCATTGCCGTTGATATCCAGCCCTGAATCCCGCCCGCCATTGCCCAGCGGCGCATAGATATAGCGGTATTCCAGTCCGGTCAGCGCCGCAAACCGTTCAATCGCGACATTTTCGAAATCATTGTCAAAGCCGGTGAGCAGCAGGATATCGGGGTTTACCGTAGATATAATCCTGGCGATGGCAAGAATATCGGGCTTCTCCTGAAGGATATCCTTGAGCAACAGCCCCGGCCCGTCGCGGCCAAGCCCGACATTATAGCTGGCAACCCGCAGGGTGTTTTGCGCGCTGGCCAGCGAGGCCCAGAGCAGAAAAGCCATGCATAGCCGGATCATTTAGGGGTGATGGCCTTGGCCAGAATGCGGGATATCTTGATCACGCTGACACCGCGGATAAACAGCATTGCCGGCAAAAATGCCCAGACCGTAGTGATCCAGACCAGCGAATGAAGATTGCCAAACATATCCGGTCCTAATCGGTTCTGCAACACCGGAAAGGCAAAAGGGACGGCATAGAACATGCCAAAACCAAGCAGAATATTGAGCCAGCCATCGCGACGCAGCCGCCTCCCGGTAAGCGCCACTTCGGCGGGGGCAAATGTTGGCAAATTTACCCACAGGTTGAATTCAGAGCGGCCAAAAGGCCATTTGAATATCCATAGCAGCAGGCTCATCGAAAGCATCAGCCCCACCCCGATGGCAAAGGCCGAAGAAAACATCAAAGCCAGCAAACGCTCACCGGAGGCGGTTTCGAACGAGGCAATTTTTGCCAGTGCAAATTCCACTGGCGAATTTGGCGTTATTGTATAGGCCATCGATCTTTCTGCCAGCTCCAGCAAACCGTTTCCGCCATCAACGAAGGCCCGGCCCACAAGGCTAAGACCGATCGCCAGGGCCGCCAGAATACCGACCCGGAAGCGGTTATAAGGCGGCGCAAAGCGAAAATCGACAAATCCCGGGGATTTGGAACCGTATTCAAACAGCACAAAGGCGGCAATGATCGCGGCAATGATCAGCGACAGCTCGCGATCCACATTCGGGATATCCGGCAAAATATAGGCCGGAGAAACGATGACAATGCCCAGAATGACTGCGCGGATGATCGCTCCGATCGCTTGTGTAATCACAATCTATCCCCTTCAAAGCCGCTTGCTTGCGGCCCTATATCCACGGCTGCGATGTGGCATTCCGGCTTTCAAAAGCAGCAATCTCGTCGGATTTCTGCATCGTCAAGCCGATATCGTCCAGCCCGTTAAGCAGGCAGTGCTTTTTGAAAGCATCCACCTCGAAGCCGATCTCGCCACCATCCGGGCCGGTTATTGTCTGGCTTTCCAGATCAATACTCAAAACCGCATTTGCCCCGCGACCGGCATCATCCATCAACTTATCCACATCTTCTTGCGGTAAAATAATGGGCAAAATCCCGTTTTTGAAGCAATTACTATAAAAAATATCTGCAAAACTGGTCGATATTACAACACGAATGCCAAAATCAAGCAAGGCCCAAGGCGCATGCTCGCGCGAGGAGCCACAGCCGAAATTATCCCCCGCCACAATCACCTGCGCCTCGCGATAAGCCGGCTTGTTGAGCACAAAATCGGCAATCTCCTTGCCCTCGTCATCATAGCGCATTTCGTCAAACAGGTTTTTGCCAAGGCCCGAACGCTTGATGGTTTTCAAAAACAGCTTCGGAATGATCATATCGGTGTCGATATTGATCAGAGGCATCGGGGCGGCAACGCCGGTGATTTTAGTGAATTTTTCCATGGTGATGCTCCTTAAAGATCACGAATATCGGTCAGATGGCCCGTAAGGGCAGCGGCGGCGGCCATGGCGGGGCTGACAAGATGGGTGCGGCCGCCGCGGCCTTGGCGGCCCTCGAAATTGCGATTGCTGGTCGCAGCGCAGCGCTCGCCGGGCTGGAGCTGATCGGGGTTCATCGCGAGGCACATCGAACAGCCCGCCAACCGCCATTCAAAGCCGGCGTCGATCAGGATCTGGGCTATGCCCTCCTCCTCGGCCTGGGCGCGCACAAGGCCGGAGCCGGGCACCACCATCGCCCGCATACCTTCTTTGATCTTTCTGCCCTTCACCACCCGGGCCACTTCGCGGAGATCCTCGATCCGGCCATTGGTGCAGGAGCCGATGAAAACCGTGTCGATCTTGATGTCCGTCAGCTTCATGCCGGGGGTTAGGCCCATGTATTCCAGCGAACGCTTTACAGCCTCGACCTTGCCTTCGGTGAAATCTTCAGGTGCGGGCACAGTGGCGGTAATCGGCAGCACGTCTTCGGGGCTGGTACCCCATGTGACGCTTGGCTGGATATCTTCGGCTTTGATCACCAGCACCTTGTCAAAAACCGCATCCGCGTCGGTAAACAGGGTTTTCCAGTAGCTCAGCGCAGCTTCCCATTGCGCAGCTTTGGGCGCATGGGGGCGGCCCATGACGTAATCAAAGGTTTTCTGGTCAGGCGCAATCAGCCCCGCCCGCGCACCGCCTTCAATCGCCATATTGCACACCGTCATCCGGCCTTCCATCGAGAGCGCCTCGATCGCCTCGCCGCAATATTCGATCACGTAGCCGGTGCCGCCCGCCGTGCCGGTCTCGCCGATCACATGCATGGTGATGTCCTTGGCGGTCACGCCCGGCTGCAGCTTGCCGGCAATCTCGACTTTCATGTTTTTGCTTTTCGCCTGAATAAGCGTTTGCGTCGCCAGCACATGCTCCACCTCGGAGGTGCCGATCCCATGCGCCAGCGCGCCAAAAGCGCCGTGGGTGGCGGTGTGGCTGTCACCGCACACCACCGTCATGCCCGGCAATGTCCAGCCCTGCTCGGGGCCGACGATATGCACAATGCCTTGCCGCACATCGTTTACCGGATAATAATGCACGCCAAAATCAAGGGCGTTTTTCTCCAGCGCATCGAGCTGGATGCGGCTTTCCTCGTTTTCCACGCCCTTCAGGCGATCCAGCGTGGTGGGCACGTTATGATCCGGCACCGCGATGGTTTTATCGGGGGCATGCACCTTGCGGCCTGCATTGCGCAGCCCTTCAAAGGCCTGCGGGGAGGTGACCTCATGCACAAGGTGGCGGTCAATATAAAGCAGCGATGTGCCATCGTCGGAGCTGGATACCAGATGGGCATCCCAGATTTTGTCATAAAGGGTCTTGGCGGTCATGGGGGGCTCGCAAATTTGGAGGGAAAGCATAAGGATGAAAGGGATGCTTAAGCTTGCACCGCCCGCAGAAGAC
>JALSHK010000305.1 GCA_026982275.1 Paracoccaceae bacterium
TTATGGCCTCTATGTATGCGGTATTTTATGGGCCGGCAGGGCTGAAAGCCATCGCAGAATCGGTGCATCGCAAAACCTCGCGCCTCGCCAAGGGCCTGGAAAATCTCGGTTTCAAGATCGAGCCGGAGGTGTTTTTTGATACCATCACCGTGAAGGTCGATGCCCTGCAAGGGGTGATTATGGCGGCGGCGGTGAATGAGGGCATTAATCTGCGCAAGGTCGGCAAGGACCGGATCGGCATCAGCCTTGACGAGCAAACCTACCCCGAAACCATCGAGGCCGTCTGGCGAGCTTTTGGCGGCGATTTCAAGGATGACAGCGCTAGGCACCGCGAATATCGCCTGCCCGAAAACATGCTGCGCACCGATGAATACCTGACCCACCCGATTTTCCACATGAACCGCTCTGAAGCCGAGATGACCCGCTATATGCGCCGTTTGGCCGATCGTGATCTGGCGCTGGACCGCGCGATGATCCCGCTTGGTTCCTGCACCATGAAGCTGAATGCCACCGCCGAGATGATCCCGCTGACATGGCCCGAGATTGCCAATCTGCACCCCTATGTGCCGCTTGATCAGGCCAAGGGCTATACCGACCTGACCGAGCAGCTAAAGGCCCAGCTTTGCGAGATTACCGGCTATGACGCCATGTCGCTGCAGCCCAATTCCGGCGCGCAGGGCGAATATGCCGGCCTGCTGACCATCCGCAATTATCACGCATCGCGCGGCGAGGGCGATCGCAATATCTGCCTTATTCCGGTATCGGCCCACGGCACCAATCCGGCCAGCGCCCATATGGCGGGCTGGGATGTGGTGGTGGTGAAATCCGCTGAAAACGGCGATATCGATCTGGCTGATTTTCGCGCCAAGGCCGAGGCCGCTGGCGATAAGCTGGCCGCCTGCATGATCACCTATCCTTCCACCCACGGGGTGTTTGAGGAAACCGTGCGCGAGGTCTGCGAGATCACCCACAGCTTTGGCGGGCAGGTCTATATAGACGGCGCGAATATGAACGCCATGGTTGGCCTCGTGCAGCCTGGCAAGATCGGCGGCGATGTATCGCATTTGAACCTGCACAAAACCTTCGCCATCCCCCATGGCGGCGGCGGTCCGGGCATGGGGCCGATCGGCGTTGGCGCGCACTTGGCGCCATTCCTGCCGGGCAACCCCACTGGCGGCGGCATCGGGCCGGTTTCGGCAGCGCCCATGGGCAGCGCTTCGGTGCTGGTGATTTCATGGGCCTACCTGCTGCTGATGGGCGGCTCGGGCATGACGCAGGCGACCAAGGTTGCGATCCTGAACGCCAATTACATCGCCAAACGGCTGGAGGGGGCCTATGATGTGTTGTTCAAATCCGCCATTGGCCGCGTGGCCCATGAGTGCATTCTGGACACCCGCCCGCTGGCGGAAAGCGCACATGTGAGCGTGGACGATATCGCCAAGCGCCTGATGGATAGCGGCTTTCATGCCCCGACCATGAGCTGGCCCGTGGCCGGCACCCTGATGGTGGAGCCAACGGAATCCGAGCCAAAAGCCGAGCTGGACCGCTTTATCGAGGCCATGCTGGCGATCCGTGCCGAGGCGCAGGCGATCGAGGATGGCGAGATCGTCTATGAGGACAGCCCCCTGCCCCACGCGCCGCACACGGTCGAGGATCTGGTCGGGGAGTGGTCACGCAAATACACCCGCGAGCAGGCCTGCTATCCGCCCGGCGCATTTCGTGTGGATAAATACTGGCCACCGGTGAACCGCGTGGATAACGCATACGGGGACCGGCACCTGATCTGCACCTGCCCGCCGCTGAGTGATTATATCGACGGTTAACCGGACACATGCAGGCTAAACATAAAAAAGGCGGCACCCATGTGCCGCCTTTCGGCTTTACGTTGGAGGGTGGATCAAGCCGTCCATTCCATCACTTTCATGCCCGCCATGCCGCCGATCACCAAAAATGCGAAGGTGATAAACGACCCCATAGCCAGGGTGGAAACGCCGGTAACGCCTTGGCCAATGGTGCAGCCCAGCGCCAGAACGCCGCCAATGCCCATCATCGCCGCACCAACCATATTGCGCGCGGTATCGGCCTCGCCGTTAAAGGTTCGCAGCTGCAATTCCTTCTTGGAAGCCGCCCCCAGAAAGCCGCCCAGAATGGTGCCAAATACCACGGCCACGGGAAATGCCATGGTGGAGTAGGCGGTGAAGCGCATCAGATAATCGACCGTAGCGCCCGAGGGCTGCACAAAGGTCAGCGAAGTGAGCGCCACCGGCACATCGGCAAAATCATCTTGTGCAAGGCCTGTCAGCATCCAGCCGGCCACGGCCAATAGACCAATGCTGACCCCGGCAAAAATATGCACCGGCGAGGTTGCGAATTTTTTGTTGAGAAACACATAAGCCAGCATCAGCGCCGCCACAGCTATCGTGGCATAAAGATTGGCCTGTGAAGCCTCAATGCCGGAAACCTTGCCCAGCAAATCGCCAAAGCCCTGACCGCTCATGCCCAGATCGCTCAGATTTGTGGTGCCCAAACCCACAAACCAGACACGAAGCGGTCCAAGCAGCCCGCCAATGGTTATAAAGGCAAATACGCCAACAATGGTCAGGACCAGCACCGAGCGCAGATCACCCGAGCCGGCCCGCACCAGATTGCGGCTCACGCAGCCCGCAGAAAGCACCATGCCCACACCAAAGATAAAACCGCCGCTGATAAAGCCGATCCAGGTGAACATCGGGGTCATGTATATGCTGTCAGACGGGTTCATCACCCCCATGCTTTTCAGGGCAAGCACCCCCACAATCGCGGTAGCCCCGGCCAATACCCAGCTTCTGAACCGGCGCCAATCGCCAAAATTCACAAAATCGGAAACCGATCCCATGGCGCAAAAATTGGTGCGGTATACGATAAAGCCCAATATGGTGCCGATCAGCAGCCCGCCCCACATCATATAGGCCCCCGGGTTTTCCAATATGGAATCTCTCAATCCGTCTAGCATCTGTCTCTCCCTTGGTGATTCTAGCGCGATTTGCCCGCGCCTTTACTTTGGTTTTATTGTTGTGATATTAGCATATATGATATTTTCTATGTAAGGCAAAACAATAAAATGCGCAAAAAGCGCACATCTCCGACATATTCACCCATTTTTTCGTAGCTGCGGCACCAGCATTCTTGACCTATTCGGCATTTTAGTATTCAATAATTCTAATTTATAAAGCTGGGAATCAAAAACGGGAGTAAGAATCATGGCTGACGGAGATTTTGGCAATGCGAAAAGCATGTCGATCATTGTAACAAAAGGTTCGCTGGATTGGGCGTATCCGCCCTTCATCCTAGGCACCACTGCTGCCGCGATGGATCTGGATGTCACCATGTTTTTCACCTTCTATGGCCTGCCGCTGCTGAACAAAAAGCTGGATCTGAAGATGACCACGCTGGGCAACCCTGCGATGAAAATGCCCATGGCCGGCATGCATATGGCTATGCCGAATATCATTTCCGCCCTGCCCGGCGTTGATCGTGGCGCGACCACAATGATGAAAAACCTGTTCAAGAAAAAAGGTGTGGCTTCAATCGAAGACCTTCGCGAAGCTGCTGTTGAATCCGATGTGCGCATGATTGCCTGCCAGATGACGCTGGATCTGTTTGAAATGGACCGCAAAGACATGATTGACGGCATCGAGCTTGGCGGCGCGGCCACCTATATCGATGTGGCCACCAAATCCGACATCAACCTGTTTATCTAACCCGCAAGTTTACCTAACCCACAAGAAGAAAGGCTCACCAATATGGCTGACCAAACCCTTAATGCAGAAGGACTGAACTGCCCGCTGCCTATTATCAAAGCGAAAAAAGCCCTTAAAGGCATGGAGGCCGGAACGGTGCTGGAAATTCGCTCCACAGATCCCGGTTCGGTTGCCGATTTCGCAGCCTTCTGCGCACAAACCGGCAATGAGCTGCTTAGCTCTGATACCGAAGGCAATGTATATCTTTTCGAGATTAAAAAGAGCTGATCCCTTTCGGGATAGCTTTGTATACCCCGCCTTCAGGCGGGGTTTTTTATGCCTTGCCTCGCACATATTCCACAAACCGTGTCGCCCAGGGAGTCGTTTCACTATTGCGCAAATGGCAAAATCCGGCCTGCATGTTATGGGCCAGTATTCCGTCATGCTCGCCATCTATCCCGTGCCCGCGCAGCACCTGATAGGCAAAGCGGGTATCCTTGGGCAGGTTATCCACCCGCGCATAATGGAATTCATGCGCCAGCACCTCGATGCCCGCCTCCCACATGCCGCCCAGGGCTTTCATGCGGGTATAGCCTCGCCCCTGGGGCCGCGCATTCATCACCGCATCGCCTTTCACCACCCCCACCATCTGGCGGGTCTCGCCATGCCAGCTCAGGGTTTCACAAAGATACATCAAGCCGCCGCATTCGGCATAGGTCGGCAGCCCCGCCTCTATTTTGGCTTTAATATCGGCGCGTAGCGCTGCATTTGCCTCCAGCGCCGCCATCTGGGTTTCGGGAAACCCGCCCCCGATGAAAAGCCCGTCCACCTCCGGCAAAGCTTTATCCGATATTGTATTGAAAAATACCGGCTCGGCACCAGCGGCTGCAAGCGCTTCCAGATCATCGGCATAGTAAAACCCGAAAGCCGTATCGCGGGCGATGGCGATCCTCACGCGGCTTCCTGCCTGAATCGCCGGCCTTTGCACAGCGGGCAGGGTCGGGGCCGTCGCCGCAATCTCGCGAAGCCGACCCAGCTCCACCGAGCCACCCACAATCCGGCCAATCTCGTCTATACCCGACTGAAAAGCGCCGGTTTCTGCGGGTGTGGTCAGGCCCAAATGGCGCTCGCCGATCTCCAGCGCCTGATGCTTGCCAATCGCCCCGATTACCGGAATATCGGTATAGGTCTCTACGGCGGCGCGCAATTTCCCTTCATGGCGCGGGCCACCCACCTTGTTCAGGATGATCCCGGCTATATTCACATCCGGATCAAACGCCTGATAACCCACCAGCAAAGGCGCGATCCCGCGGGTGGTGCCAACGGTATCGATCACCAGCACCACCGGAGCCTTCAGCAGCTTGGCCAGCGCGGCATTGCTATCGCTCCCGTCCAGCGCCACCCCGTCATAAAGCCCTTTATTGGCCTCGATCAGGGCGATATCGCCGGTGGTGCGGCTGGTAAAAAGCGCCAGTAGCTCGGATTCGGACATGGTGTTGAAATCAAGATTATAGCAGGGGTTCCCACTGGCCGCGCCCAACCACATCGGATCGATATAATCGGGGCCTTTTTTGAAGCTCCGCAGATCCATGCTCTGGCTCAGCGCGGCTGCCAGGCCGGTGGAAACCACGGTTTTCCCCGAGGATTTATGCGCGGCGGCAATGAAAAAGCGGGGCATCGCCTATGCCCTGAGCGGCAGATAGCTGCGATCCCGCGCCGCCCACATATCCTCGGCCAGCGCTTGCGCCGCTTCCATATTTTCTGCCTTGCCGAGCGATTTCAGCACAATCGCCAGCGTCCCCGTGACCGAAGCCACCGCATAGTCGCTTTCCATATCGCCCTGCCACAGCTTCACAAGGCCGGAAATATCCATGTCTTCATCCGGGGGCTGATGGCCTTCGGCAAGCAATTGCGGCCATGTTTCGGTCTGCATATCGCCCGCACCGATAACACTGCCGACCTGCGTTGGCTTATTGGGTCGCCGCTCCACCTCGCCCCCCTCGCCGCGAAAAACGCTGCATACTGGCTGGCCCATAATCGCCGCCGCGCCGGTATGGATATCCATAAAGCCACGATGGAAAATACCGACCACCTGAACAGGAGCATCAAACGGATTGACCATGCGCGAAAAGCTGTTTACCGGTGAGCGCAGGCCCAAAAGCGGCTTCAGATTCATCAGGGCATCCAGCTTGGGCGAAAGCACCTTCAGCGTGGTATAGCCAAAATTGCGCGCCTTGATATGGCCGGCGGCCTCTGCCAATGATCCCGCAATCGGAAAGCCGAGATATTCAAGCACATCATCGGTATAGACCCGTCCGGGCGTATGCTCGGAAGCGCCGTGCATCATCACCCGCACACCGCTATTGGCCAGCAAAAACGCCGCCAGCAAAAACCAAGGCAATTGCCGCCGCTTGCCCGCATAAGACGGCCAGTCCAGATCAACCTCGGGCATTTCGGCTGGCAATTCCAATACATCACGCGTGCCTCGGGTGAAGCCCGCGATTTCGCTCGGGGCTTCTTCTTTCAGCCGCAGCAGCATCAGGAAAGCGCCGATCTGCTCCGGCTCTGCCTCGCCGCGCAGAATCATAGACATGGCTTCGCGCGCTTCCTCACAGGTAAGCGCGCGTTGCTTGGTTTTGCCGCGGCCAAGGATGGCCACGAATTTGGAAAACGGGTGCAGCTTCATAAAGCCTCCGGAAAGTTAATCGGCCAGTGCGGCCGGATCGACATTATCATCCGAAAGATTGTCCGGCACAATGCGCAAAAACTTCATGCCCAATCCAGCAATCATCAGCGCCAGAGCGATGCCGCCAAGGCCAAGGAAAAATTCACCAAGGCTCGGGGTATATTCATTGATCACCCCGTCGCTAAAGCTGCTGCTCACCTCGAACCCCGGGAAAATATCCAAGGGGAAAGCCTGGCCGCCAACGATGATGACATAAAGCTGGGCAAAGCCGCCGATCACCACCAGCAGCGCCGCGAGCAGCACATAGCCCTTTTTGGTGTCGATCCTGGGATGAAACAGCAGGATCATCGGCAAAATGCTCCCGATCAGGATCTGCCCGCCCCAGAACAGCCAAGTATAAATGCCGCCATTCAGCAGAATCCAGCTTTCATATGCGGTTTTCTTGGCGAGATAGATATTGCTGAGATGATGCACAATCACAAAATACAGCACCGCCGCCACAAATACGCCGAGCAAGCGGGCTTGCCGCGTGCGCAGCTCGGGCGAATAGACCCGCCGCGTGAGCGAGGTTGTCAGGATCATCACCAACATAAACATCGCCATGCCAAAGGAAAACGACATGGCAATAAACATCGGTGCCATAATGGCGGAGTCGTAAGCCGTGCGCGCTACCAGCCAGCCAAAGATAGAGCCGGTGCCGGTAGTGAGCGCCAAGCGCCAGACAAAGGCCAGAAGGCTGGCGGCCTTGAGCGCGCGCGGATCAACGCCGCGCGCCATCAGGGTGTAAAGATACACCGCCACCACACCCATAAAGCCGGAATAAAGCAGGATATTCCATGCAAAGATCGAGGTGAAATTATAGGTATACATCGCCATGATCAAGCGATCCGGCCGGCCAAGATCAAGCACAAGCACGGCCAAACCGCCCATCAGCAGCGAGATCGCCAGAAGATTGGCCAGCCGCGCCACCGGCTTATAGGCCATTTTGCCAAATACCGAGCCGATAGAGGATACATTCAGCGCCCCCGAGGCCGCGATGATCAGGAAGATCGCAAATACATGCGGCACCCCCCAGACGATCTGGTTATTCAGTCCGGTAACGATAGAGCCGTATTTCTCGACATAATAAACCTCGATCCCCGCCGCCCCGACAAAAGCCGCGCAAAGCGCCATAAAGCCCCAGACCTTAGGGGTTGATCTTAGCTCGCGATATACAATCCGTTCCATGATGTCCCCCTATATATTCTGGTATCGAACGCCGAGATTCAGGCCCAGATCGGCGCGAAGCTCAACACTTGCATATGTGGATACCGCCTTGGCAATATCACTTTCAGGATCATTCAGATCGCCAAACATCATCGCGTTGTTGCCGGTCGCGGTGCAGGCTTCCACACAGGCGGTGGTGCCGTCACCACGGTCGATCTTGTGGACACATAGATTGCAGCTCTCCACAGTGCCTTTGCCACGCGGGGTGCTGGTGCGCTGACCCGTTACCGGCTCGGCCACGAAGGAGCGCGCCTTGAACGGGCAGGCCATCATGCAATAGCGACAGCCGATGCAAGTGTGGCGGTTGACAAGCACAATACCGTCTTCGCGCTTGAACGATGCGCCCGTGGGGCATACATCGACACAGGGTGGCTTCTCGCAATGCTGACACATAACCGGAAGCGAATTGGTGCGACCGGTTTCCTTTTCCCGCAGAGTCACTTTGCGGATCCATTGCGGGTCGGTATCCAGGCCGTTATTTTCCCAGCCCTGCTCGGTGGAGCAGGCAGAAACACAGGCCGAGCAATCCTCGGGGCATTTGGCGGCATCAATCAGCAGGCCCCAGCGCGCGTTGGGCTTCAACCCGTCATCGCCGGCAGCTTTGGCTGTGCCGCCAAAAGCCATCAGGGTAACGCCGGGGGCCAGGGTGACCGTTGCCAGCGCGGCACCCGATTTCAGAATGTCGCGCCGTGAAATCTCGGCACCATTCGGCTTTTCAGAAGGAATGATCACTGCGATATCCTTTCCAGATAGGCGCGAAGGCTGGCCGGTGTGCCGCCATAGCTGGGCAGAACCAGGGCAAAATCCGCCTCTTCCGGAGTCGAGGCATGACAATCGAAACAGCTGATTTTAACGGCAACATATTCATGGCAGACCCGGCAGGAAAATTCGGGAGATTCCGCCGTAACCGGCAGCGGATCCGATGCAGGTCCTGTTACCGCATGGCAGGCAACACAGCTTTTGAGCGACGCGTCGATATCGCGTATGCCCTCGATCACTGTAAGATCCCGATCATGCGCCAGCAGGGCCGGATGGTTGATCCGCCAGAATTCATTGCCCTCCGGATGTGGCTCGCCCAGCGCTTTGGGGATGTCCGGAAACAACCCCTGAGCATAGCTTGGCGATACCAGAAGCGCTGCCATAAC
This sequence comes from Paracoccaceae bacterium, assembly GCA_026982275.1. Lineage (GTDB taxonomy): Bacteria > Pseudomonadota > Alphaproteobacteria > Rhodobacterales > Rhodobacteraceae > UBA3077. Next base: position 8,817 of record JALSHK010000305.1, read on the forward strand.
CAGCAGCGATGTCAGCAGCTTGTTCATGGTTACCCTCCAAGCCCCATCTGGATATATCCGGTCGGGCACACATCTGCGCAAATGTGACAGCCGATACATCTGGTGTAATCGGTTTCAACATAACGCCCGATGGTGCGCTCGTTTTTCTTGACCCGGGATACCGCATCTTGCGGGCAATAGATCACGCAGTTATCGCATTCAAAGCACATGCCACAAGACATGCAGCGCTCGCCTTCTTTTTGTGCCTGCTCTTCGGAATAGGCAATAATGCGCTCTTCGAAATTGCCCAATACGTCATCGCCCTCGATATGCACCTCGTCACGGATCTCCCGGGCTACATAAGGGAAATGCCCTTTGTAAAGCTCGGTATGCTTGACGATTTGGCCGTCGGAGCGATCCTCGTAATTATGCACCGCATAATCTGCATTATCGGTGCCGCGCGTGCCGCCCGGATGGGGGAACGGTGCAGGGTCATGGCCGCGCTCGTGCAGCTCTTCCAGCAGGTTAAAGCTGGCAATGTCGATTTTCGGGCGTTTGGAAATATTGCCGTCATCCAGATAATCGGCGATCGTTTCAGCCGCAACGCGACCATGGCCGATCGCCGTGGTCAGCAGGTGTGGCTTCAGAATGTCGCCGCCGGCAAAATGCTTGTCTTTGCCTTTTACCTTATAGCCACCCTCGATATCGATAAAGCCCCGGCCATTATCCAGACCATCAATGCCCTCGAAATCACCGGCCTGACCGATGGCGGCGATGATGATATCCGCTTCAAGCACAAATTCCGTGCCCTCGATCGCCTCCGGCGCATTGCCCTTCATCACGCATTCGCACATGCGCAGGCCGGTGGCCTTGCCGTTTTCATCCTTGATAACCTCGAGCGGCATTACCGAGCCTTTAATGTCCACACCTTCGCGCTTGGCGTCTTCACGCTCATGCTCGGCGGCGGTCATTTGCTCGATCGGGAATAGCGAGGTCAGCGTGGCGTGCATGCCTTCGCGGGCCACAACGCCGGCCGCATCCTTGGCCGTGAAATCAATCACAGTGCCATCCGAGTGTTCGGTTTTTGCTACATTGGTAACATGGCCCAAACGCCGCGCCACCGAGGCCACGTCAATCGAGGTATCTCCGCCGCCAACGACCACAATGCGCTTGGCCGTGCCAACCACCCAGCCCTTGTTAAAGGCATCGAGAAACTCAACACCATCGATGCAGTTTTCGGTGCCTTCCCAGCCCGGAATTGGCAGCGGGCGGCCTTTCTGGGCACCCAGCGCCCAGAAAATCGCGTCGTATTCTTCCTCAAGCGAGGCCACGGAAACATCAACCCCGACCTTGGTGTTGAGCTTTACCTGAACCCCCATATCGGTAATGCGGCCAATTTCGATATCCAGCATGTCACGCGGCGTCCGGTAGCCCGGAATACCGTAGCGCATCATGCCGCCCAGCTTGCCGTTAGCTTCAAAAACCGTAACCGCATGGCCGTCCTGACGCATGAAATACGCCGCCGCAAGCCCCGCAGGGCCACCACCGATAACGGCGATCTTGAAGCCGGTATCCGCACCGGCTTCGGCCAGCTTCACCCCGTTTTCATTGGCCCAATCGCCAACATATTGCTCTACCGCATTGATCCCCACATAATCATCGACCTCGTTGCGGTTACAGCCGCTTTCACAAGGCGCGGGGCAAACGCGCCCCATTGACGCCGGAAACGGGTTGGCCTCGGTCATTTTGTGGAAGGCATATTCCTGCCACGCCTGACCCTCGACGGGGGATTTATCCATGCCGCGCGCGATGGCAAGCCAGCCGCGAATATCATGGCCTGACGGGCAAGAGCCGGAGCAAGGTGCGGTTTTATGCACATAGGTCGGGCATTTATATGACGTGTCTTGCTGGAAGATTTTTTCCTCCAGATCCCAATCCTTCGGGGTTTCGCCTTCTTCATAGCGCCGGAAAGTGTGCTTGTTGTCATTCATGGGTTAATCCTCCACTGCGCCTATTCGGCTTGTCCTGTTTTATTCGCCTATTCGGCGTCATCTGCGTCTTGTCCGTCAAGAATGACGGCATTGGCTACCAACTGGTGAACAGACATGATGTTGTCCATCTCGTAGCCGTATTTGGGCATCACCTTGGAAAACTGGGTTTTGCAAATGGCGCAAATCGCCGCCATATGGGTAACACCGTGATCCTCGGAGACCTGCTTCATTGCGGTCATGCGAGGGCTGGCCCCCTTGATGCGCAGATCCATAAGATCATCGGTCAGCAATCCGCCCCCGCCGCCACAACAGAAGGTATTTTCACGGATCGTATCGCGCTCCATATCGTAATAATGGTTGCACACGGCCTTTAGCACCTTGCGCGGCAGGTCAAACTGACCGCCTTCTTTGCGCCCCATGGCCGAGCCACGCGCCACGTTGCAGCTATCGTGATAGGTCATGACAAATTCATCATTTTTCGACTTGTCGATCTTCAGGATACCGTCATCGATCGCATCGGAGGTGAACTCCATGATATGCTGCGGAATCGGATAGTTCTGGTCAAGGAAATCGAACGGCCCCGCCAGCGTATTGAGGAAGGAATAGCCCACCCGCCAGGCATGGCCGCATTCGCCAAACACAATCCGCTTCACGCCCAGATCCTTGGCCGCCTGCCGGATACGCCAGCTCACCTCCCGCATATTTTCATAAGAGCCGATAAACATGCCGAAATTGGCCGCCTCGGAGGCATAAGAGCTGATCGTCCAGCTCACCCCCGCAGCGTGAAATACCTTGGCATAACCCAGCAAACCATCGATATGCGGCTCGGCGAAGAAATCCGCCGAAGGGGTAATCAGCAGAATATCCGCGCCCTTTACATCCAGCGGCAGCTTCACTGCTATGCCGGTTTCATCCTCCAGATCTTCCTCCAGATCCTCGAGTGTAGCCGCCAGCGCCTTGGGGTTCAGCCCCAGATTATTACCGGTTTTTTTCAGTTTGGCGATGATCTCGTTGCAATATTTCTGCCCGACGCCGACACTATCCAGTATTTCCCGCGCCGCCATGGAAATTTCGGCGGTATCAATGCCATAAGGGCAGGATACAGCGCAGCGGCGGCATTGCGAACACTGGTGGTAATAGGTATACCATTCATCCAGCACTTCTTTGGTCAGATCCCGCGCACCCACCAGCCACGGAAAATATTTCCCCGCAAAGGTATAATAGCGGCGATACACCGAGCGCAGCAGATCCTGACGCGCCACCGGCATATTTTTAGGATCGCCCGTGCCAAGGAAATAATGGCATTTATCGGTGCAGGCACCGCATTTCACACAGGTATCAAGATAGACCTGGAAAGCGCGGTTTTTCTTGGCCAGCTCGCCGATTTTCGCAATCGCGACCTCTTGCCAGTTATCCAGCAGCTCGCCGGGAAAGCCCAGCGGCTCGTTATGCTCGGGCGCAGCGGCAAAAGTGTGGGTGTCCATCATCGCGCCGCATTCGATCTTGGGAATCTTTAGCGGGTCACCAACAAATTTCGGACCACCTTCGGCGTTCATATCCAGTGCAGCCATGGTTCAACCCTCCTCTTTGCCCGGAATGCCCTCGGGCAGCGGTGGCAGGTTTCTGGCCCATTTCGAAACACGGCGCTTCTCACGGGCGTTATCGACCATGGTGCGGCTCGGCGAGAAAAAGACGCCCGGTGCATGCATCAATTTTGAAATCGGGAAAACAATCATCAGAATCACGACCATACCCAGATGCGACAGCAGGATCGGGTCCAGCGGCAGATCACCGATCCGGAACCGCAACAGGCCAAGCATATAGGATTTCACCATAATCACATCGGTGCGGGTTACATAGGTCATCAAGGTGCCGGAAGCGGCAATCCCCACCAGCAAGGCCAGCATCAGATGATCGGACGGATTGGAAATATAGCGGATGCGCTCTTGAAAAATGCGCCGCGCCCATAGGCCCAGCAGGCCGATCAGCATGGCAAAGGCCATCAGCTTGCCAATCGGGCTGATCAGCTCCACCCACCACCAGACCGGCTGGGTGAAATAGCGCAAATGCCGCAGAAGCACAATCAACATGCCCCAGTGAAACAGATAGCCGAATATCCAGATCCATTTATTGGATTTGAACAGGCTTTCAAAGAAAAGGACCTCGCGAAGCATCCGCAAAACCACGCCACGCTTGGTGCGGGGCGCTGGCGACACAACAATATTGAGCGGCACCGGGGTTGTGGCGTATTTCCACACCTTCATCCCGACACCGACCACAAGCAGGATTGTGGCAAAATAGAACAGCACTGCAAATACCGTGGAAATCACGATAGTCCCTCCCTTTAATATGCCCCCGGCCTTCTCTCCCCGGCCAAGGGCACGATCGTATCTGAGTTAGCCGTGTGGGTTACACACACCCGGTCGGCTTGGGCAGACCGGCAATTTTACAAGCCTGCTTGGCTGGGCCGTATGGAAACAGCTCATACATGTATTTGTTGTTGCCCACTTCCGGACCCATGGATTTTTTGATCGATTTGATCAAAACCCGCACTGCCGGCGCAATCTGGTATTCCTCGTAGTAATCACGCAGGAAATTCACCACCGCCCAATGCTCTTCACCCATTTCGATTTCTTCAGCTTCTGCAATCACGTCGGCCAGTTCTTTTGACCATTCAGAGAGATTGGTGATGTAGCCCTCTTCGTCATGCTCAACGCTCGTGCCGTTTACATCATATGCCATGTTTGTATTCCTTCATTTTGCCCGTTGGGGCGTTTAGCAGATTTGTGTCGGATGAATTATTTCAAGCCCAAGCAAGATTGCGGTGCAATCATAGCCTCAGGCTCAAAACAATAAATCAGACCATCAAACACAATTCCACATGTTAAAGCCAGTTTTGAACGCGGTCACAGCTGGCGGCCATGTCCACAAATTCTTCATAATTCACCAAGGTGATCCCCTCGGCTATCCGCCCGGCATCAATGCCGCGCGCCGTTACGTCAGAGCCAAGCACAAAAAGCTTCACATTCGCCCCCATGCCCGCCACAACCTCAGACATCGCATTGCCCGACATCGCGCCATAAACGCCATCTTCCAGCAGCAAAACACTATCACCCGCCTTGGCATGCCCAAGGCAGCTAATCAGGGTCTGGTTCTGAAACGGGGATTTGTTAACTGTGTGTAAAGTCGCCATAATTTCCCCCTAGAAACTCAAGATAACATCTTGGCCTGCCATAACGTCAGCCATTTCCGAACGCGAAACAACTATAATCGAGGGTTTTTCCTCGTAATCGTCATCCTCGTCCTCATATTGGATGTCCTGAAGGTCATCCAAAGTCAGGCCGCGCTCGTCAAGCGATTCCTGCTCGACATATAGCTTGGTGACCTCATAATCCCCCAGCGCGCGGAAGGTGGGCGAGAAGTTCTTCAGGCCCGCGTCTTTTGTATCCTGCCCTTTGGTGAGCTGGAACACGCCGTCATCCAGAAATGCCAAGGAGACATCCTGATCAAACGCCGCGCCGATCAGCACCACTTCCAGCGCTTCCTGTGCGTAAATCGTGCCGTAAGGCGCTTTGCGATTCACATAGAGGAATTTTTTCACATCACTCATAATATCCTCCTAATCGCCAAAGGTGATCGTGCGATCAGCCTGAATGCCCATCTCGATCAGCTGGCCGAGGCCGGAAATCCGGAACCCGTCAGCGATGTTATTCGCGTCCT
>JALSHK010000306.1 GCA_026982275.1 Paracoccaceae bacterium
CCTCCGCGCCCTTTGCCGGCCTGCGCGCCACCACCCCCTTGCCGGAGGTGAATTATAACGCCAAAGCCCGTAGCCGGAAGCGCACGCGGCGCTAAGCCTCGAAGAAATCCAATACCGCAGGCACCGCTGCGTAGCGCCGGTATTTTCCGGATGCCTTGAAGCGCCGTTCATGCCAGGCCAGCGGCTTTGCGGCAATGCGCATCCATTTTCGCTGCCGGCACCAAAGCTTCGCGGCCTCCCATGCCGGTCCGTTTTTCTGCAAATAGACAGATTTGGCGGCCTTTGAAAGATCGGTCCGCGAGATGTCTATCGAAAGTAAAGACCAGATAAAAACCACAAGATCATAGCCTTGCGCCTCGCGCGTTGCCGGTTTTCCACTGGCTTTTTCCAGATCCAGAAATCCGATATTGCCGCTTTTATCCAGGGTCATATTGCGCATATGCAATCCACCATGGGATAAGCCGTTTCTGTGCAGACCGACCACCGCTTCCATCGCGGATTTGACCAATAAAACCGGAAGATTTTCGGCGCGGATGCAGGTTTCGAATTCCGATCCGTTATCGATGGTAACAAAGCACCGCTCTGTCACCAGCGCGAGTTCGGGTACATTGATACCGGCCTGAAAAAAGGCTTTCAGACAATTTATCTCGTTGTGATAATAGCGGCGATTCCGCGCGCTGCCCGTATTTGCCTTTGCCCAGAATTTCCGGTTTTCAAATTCGAAGGCAGCAACGCGCGCTCCGCTGGCCAATGCGTCAAGCGCGGCTTGCTCCAACCCGTGAACCATTTATGCGAGGGCTTGCTTGCGCTTGCCAATAACAACCGGATCGTTATCCCGAATTTCGGTCACGATCTCGTAGCCGTATCTCTCCAGAATCTCGCGCATCCCTTCCGGCGTGCTAAGCCGCGCGGCTTCTCCCAGATCCTTGCTCACATGCCCGCGCGCATGGCGCTTGGCGCGGCGGCCATTGCCCACCAGCACCACATAGTTCATCCGTTGCGCCACCATATCAAAAAATAGATCTGTGCGGTCTCCGAAATAATAAATCACACGACAGGCGATCAGCGTATCAAACCCGTCGAGCAGGGACGGGTCATCAAAAACATCCCCCAACACCAGCTCGCAACGCGACACATCCTTGCCCAGCCCGGCCCAGGCGGCCTGAATTTCTTTGCCCTTCTCATGGCGCAAAGGGGTGTAATCAATCGCCCTGACAGCCTTTTTATTTGCCGAAACCGCAAGCGAAAGCACGCCCTCGCCCGCCCCTACCTCGACAACCTTTTCTCCGGGGATCAAATCAACCAGTTCCCGATATTTTTTTGGCAGCTCTCCCCTGAAAATACCCTTGGCATTGCGCCTGAAATCGAGCGATTGGGAAGAGCAGTTCTTGCCGTATCGGTCATTATATTGCCCGGATTTTGTAAAAATCACGTCTTTGAGTTTTTGCAGAAAACTGGCCATTCGAACCTCACTAGGCGGGGATTAATGCTGCATATCCGATTTGCAATTCAATGGCCAGTTCAATCTGGTTCAGCCATCGTAATCCACCACCACGCGCGGGCTTTTCCCGTGGCTTTGACAGGTTAATATATAGCCCTGCTCCACCTCGTAGTCCTCCAGCGCCTGATTGGCCCGCATCTCCACCTCGCCCTCAAGCAGCCGTGCCTTGCAGGTCGAGCAAACCCCGGCGCGGCACGCATATGGCACATCCAGCCTGGCGTTTAGCGCCGCTTGCAGCACCGAGGTTTCACCATCCAGTGCCACCTCGTGGCTGACCCCGTCAAGCAATACCGTGGCCTGCATCGCGCCGCGAGGGGCGGCGCTGGCCAAGGGGGCTGCCGTTTGTGCGGCGCGTCCGGGCTGATCGCTCAAAAACTGCTCTATCGATATTTGCGCCGCCGGCAGGTGCTTGAGCAACCCCGCCTTCACCACCTCCATCATTGGCGCAGGCCCGCAGATATAGGCCTGCCCGACCGCCCCGATATTCACCCAGCCCCTGAATAACCCCTCCAGCTTTTCCGCATCCAGACGGCCGGCAAACAGGTCGATATCCTGCGCGTTATCCTCCAGAATATGGATCACATGAAAGCGGCTCAAAAACCGGTCCTTCAACTCCTGCAATTCATCCCGAAACATGGTGCTGG
>JALSHK010000307.1 GCA_026982275.1 Paracoccaceae bacterium
TCAGGGTGGAAACGCCGCTGGCAAAGCCCGAAAAGGACAGCCCCGCCACCTCCAGATCACAGCGCTGCAAGCATTCAAGCACATTATATACCGGAGCGCCGGTCATGGTCAGCAGATGCATATCCACCGAAAGCCGCGCCCCCACCTGCCCGCGCGGATCACTTAGCCCCGAGCGGTGATCAAGGCTGAAATTCACCGGCAAGGCATGAATGGACTCCCGCTCCCCGCCATAAGGCGGCACCGGACAGCTGGCCAGAACCCGGCCAATATCGCGCTCGCTCACCTCGCCCTGCTCGACCTCTACCTCTCCGGAAAGCCCATAGGAGCGCGGCCGCCCCCCCGCAAGGCTGACAATTACATGATCGACACGCAACTCCGCCATTTTCTGCGCCTTGGCCACGGCCGAGCGGATAGCCTTTTCGGTCTCTGCCATATCGGATATTTCGCCGAACTTCACCCCGCGAGAGCGGGTAGTGCCCACACCCACCACCCGAAAGCTGCCCGCCCTGGGCAGGGTCACATCCGGGTCGATGCCCTCTGGATCATCAGGCGAAAATTGCAGCACAAGGCAGGTGATTTTGTGCGATCCCACATCCAGCACCGCCATAACACCACGCTTGATCGCGGCTTCTCGACAACGGCGCATTTCGCGCTGGGTCTCGAATAAATCGTTCATACTGGTTCTCCATCCATAAGACCGCGCGCCCGGCGCAGCTGGTCAAGGGCTTCACTGTTCAATCGTAATATCCGGCGGTTCGGATCCCGAAGGTCGATCACCGAAATATCAAGATCCAGAATTCTCCGTTCCTGTTGATCCATCATGATGCCGCGCAGCGCATCCGCCGCATTCACCGCAGGCAACATGATGATTTTATTTGGAAATACAACATCCCAACGCCGCTCGCCCATGCGCAACAGTCCTAAAAGCCGCTCCGATTCAGGCTCCAGAACCGAGAATATCTCGCGGGCTTCCAGCACGGCCCTATCCGCCCCCTCGCCCACCAGCAACGGCAGATCGGAGCGCACCTGGCGGCGCGGCACTTCGGCCACTTTCACCCCGTTTTCGTCCAGCAGATATATCCGGTTCAAATTGCGCCATACCAGCGCGGGCATGCGCTCGACAATCACCACCTCCAGCACCCCGCCCTCAAAGCGAAGCGAGGCGGATTTCACCGCACTCAACCCCTCGACCAAACCGCGCAGCCGCGCCAGATCGGCATCCAGCAGGCTAACCGGCAAGGCCAGATCCATGATGCCCAGAATCTGCCGCTGCAAATCGGGCGAGCCAACGGGAATGGACACCCGCTCTATCCGAAGCTCGGGCCGTGCCGCCACCGCATTTCGCAGGGCCTGTGCCTGCTCCGACACCCAACCATTCACCGCCGGACTGAGATAGGCCCCGAACAAGCCGAGCACCAGCGCCAGTATCGGCATCCATATCTGCACCAGATTGCGGAACCATGAGGTCAGCCACAGCCGCTCCATCCGGTAGCTGAATTTGGAAGGCGCGGTTTCGGAGCGGATTTTTACCAGCGCAGTGGAGCGCGGCTCCGGCTTTGCCTTGGTGCGCGGTGCCTGCTGGCGCGGCGGCGGGGGAAGCACCCGATCCTGCCTGTCCGCTATCATCATCCGCATGCCGCCCCCTCCACCAATGCGGCGCAAAGCGAGGCAAAATCCATGCCCTTATGCGCCGCTTGCTCGGGGGCGAGCGAGGTAGCCGTCATGCCGGGCTGGGTATTGACCTCCAGAATATAAATCCCCGCAAGGCCCCTGGCCTCGTCCCAGCGAAAATCGGCGCGGCTCAGCCCCTTGCAGCCCAGCGCCGTGTGTGCGCGCTCGGCCATACCCATACAGGCGGCATATATCTCGGCAGGTAAAGCCGCCGGAACAATATGCTCCGAGCCGCCATCGCTATATTTTGCATCATAGTCATACCAGCCGGAAACGAGAATATCCGTCACCGCCTGCGCCGTGCCATCCAGCACCGCAACCGAAAGCTCCCGCCCCGGCACATAGGCCTCCACCATCACCTCATCCGGCATTTCCGGCCCGAGCTGCGGTGGTGCATCGCCCTCGCCAACCAGATAAATCCCGACCGATGAACCCTCGTTATTGGGCTTCACCAC
>JALSHK010000308.1 GCA_026982275.1 Paracoccaceae bacterium
CAAGGCGATTCCCGCATTTGTCAAAACCACTATATCACAATTTTCATCTACCCGTCAGATTGAGCTGAAAATGATTGGAACAATGTTTGCCCCGGCATTATTTACCGCTTTGCCGCCGCTGGCATTTTTGTGAAAACCGCTTCATTCACGCCTGTATAAAGCTCCGAAAAAAACGGCAAAATAGTTGTTATCCACATAAACCGGGGCAATTGGCAAAAGCGGGCCACAAGCTCCGGAAAATACGCGCCCGCGCTGGGATGTCGAATTTCCCCAGACCGAAACGCCACCAAGGGCTGTCGGCGCACAAAGCCCGTCTCCGGCTTCCGGCTCGCCGGAAATATATTGTGCATTGGGCAGGTCCAGGATGCGATCACTGTTAAATCGTCCGTTCACCAATGAATCAACGCGGTTTCGCTGCTCGCCTATCCATAGCCGCGGGAAAAACCGTCCATCACTTGTTTTGTGAAAAGAACGTAACCTATCTCGCCCCAGATACGGCTCGCAAAGCCTGTTGCGTGAAAGTGCTGCCGTGTAACCGTCTTCGGTGATAGAGATATCAACCACCGTGCCGTTTTCGGACGTTAGGCAAAGTCCGTAAGGGTCAAGGGTTGCGTTGATTTCAGCAGCCTGCACCAATTCCGGCCGACCAAGGCGCAGCAACAAGCTGCGCTGAAGCGCTGTGCTGTTCCCGCCATTTTCGGCAAGCGAAATCCCACTGGAACTATACCCCCACCACCCGATACCGGTTATCAGATTATACCCCCCATCCCCGCCAATAAGGACTTGGCGAACAGAATCAAACGGGAAGCCGCCCGTTGTTATCGCGGGCGATATTTTCTGACCACTTAAGGTCAAGCTTTGAATACCCTGCCGATCACTGCTTACCGAAACCTGCCCCGAGCGTGCTGTCCATGTTGCAAGAGCAGAAGTGGGTGCTGAAAGGGAAAGTATATCGCCTGTCACGCCAGCCCGCACCATTGTTCCATTTTCGCAATACAGCTCTGTTTCGCTCACACTTACACGGCGGGCGGATCCAACCACACATCCAGCCGGCAGCCGGACCCGCGGAGCACGTTCCGGTGTGAAATAGGCGACACTTCGATCTTCCTGCCCATAATCGACAATCCCGTCTGGCGTAATTGCCCAAATACGCTGCCCAGCGCCGAAAAACCCTGTCGGAGTGTCTATTTCAAGGGCTGGTCCTTTTGAAAATATAGTGGTGACGGGCGCGAGCGCTCCCGCCCCGAACCGCTGGGTAATCTGGAGCGCCCGGGTCCCCGTTTGGGATAGCCCCCCATTTTCATCGCTGCGCCTGATAGTGGATACTCGGCTCGAGGCGCGAATGGAAAAAACCTGGCTGGCCAGCCTGCCATCTTCCGGGGCTGCACGCCGGAAGCTCTCTCCATCAGCCGGCAAATTAAGCCAGATTCCATCGGGCCGCAGAAGCCACAACCCGTCGGGTAAAGGATCTACCGGCCTGTCGGACTTGCAAAACAACCGACTGTCAGCCGGCTGGCTTTCAACAAACCGGGCCTGCGGCCAGCCTGTGGCAGATGGCGCTCGCAATACATCGCCATCACGGTTGATCATAAAAAAGGCGCCATTACAAACCGCGACCGCCTGTATCCGGTCAAAAGAAAACCTGCCGTTTTCAAGGCTAACCCTGCGATTCATGCTGTTATCGGGGCCCGAAGTTGAAAAAATCCACCCGATTTCGCCTGCTTTGGCCGTCAGGCCCCGATCGTCGGATAAGGTCGTCTGCACCATCGACAGTGGTGGCATTTGCACATCACACGGCCTTTGTCCGCTTTCTGAAATCTGCTCACAACCCACGGGCCGGCCATGCTTGCTGGCCAGAATATAAAGATCATTCTCACGTGTTACGAGATCATAGCTCCTGTTTCCCGTATTGCCGCTTAACAATTCCATCCCTGCCAGATCCGGACTGCGGCTAGCAGAACGCATCAACCCGGCATTGCTCACCAGATAAAGCGCTTGATCTGGTGCAAAACGCGCCTGCAGGGATGAATCAAACAAAAATCTACGGGATGGCCCGATTGCCGGGCTTTCTTGCCCGCCGGTTTCGGCCAGTCGCACCTCAAACTGCGTGCGCCCGGTG
>JALSHK010000309.1 GCA_026982275.1 Paracoccaceae bacterium
CCAGAATAAAGCCGCGCGCCTCCAGCCCCACCACCTTGTCAATTCGCATGCCCGCATAGGGGCTGAGCAGCTGGTCTATGCAAATGCGAAAGCCGCGCGGATCGCTGAACAGCGTGGTCACATCGCGAAACATAATGCCCTTATGGGGGAAATCGGGAATGGTGCGAATATAATCTTCGACGGATTTTTCAGGGGGCATTGCGGTGGCCTTTCGGGGATTTAAGCATATCATTCACCACGGCAATCGCCTGGGCTTCGCGCTCGGCAAAGCTGCCATGGATCAGGGTATAATTCGCGCCATGGGCCTTGAGCTTGGCTTCGATTTTGGCAAAAAACTGCTCGCGCAGCTCTTGTTTGGCGTAATAGCGCAAAGGGTCTTCGGCCCAGGGGGTGTTGGCGTCCAGCAGCAGGTAATGCTCGGGCAGCTCGATGCGGGCCTCCAGATCAGGCAGGGAATGGCCCAGCAGCATTTCGGCCCATACGGCGGTGAGCAGCGGGTCTGTGTCCTCGAAAAGCACGGGGCCGGCATTCATCGCGAGGGTTTTGCGGTGCGCCACATGGCCATCAACGATAAAATGCAATTCCTCGGGCCGGTATTTGCCCGGGCTGCGATAATGCTCATAGGGGCGGCCATATTCCGGCACATAGGGACCGCCGAACTTTTGCGCCAGCAGATCCGCCATATAGGATTTTCCGGTGCTTTCCGGCCCCACCAGCGTAAGGCGCTTTTGAAACCACGGCCGCACATGGCTGGGCATGCTATACCAGTGCGCAAAGGGATCGGCGCGGATATCGGCGGAATTGGCCGGAAAGGCCATCCACATCGGATCCAGAATAAAATGCTGCGCATTCAGCGCCTTGGCCAGCGGCACGAGATAATCCTCGGAGCCGATAACGCGGTTGATCGGCTCGGGATGCAGGCGGCGGATGATATTGGCCCAATCGGGGCTATCGGTCGGAATCGGCTCTGGGGTGCAATGCAGCACCACGCGGGCCAGCGGAAACAGGCTTTCCATCCAGTCGCGCCGCACGCCGGCGGGGATCGGATCATCATGGGCGCAGGCCACGATGATGGTCAGGCGCTGCACAAGGTGGGTGGCGGTGCGCGCCAGCGCCACATGGCCCTCATGGGGGGGCATGAAACGCCCGAGAATTACACCATTGCCCATATCGGCCCCTTTGATATTTGCCTCGAAAAGAGGGTCGGTCCCAGTGGCTATAATGCGTGGCCAGGCCTGCGTAAACCATGCGGGGGAAATTTATCGGCGTTCGGGCTGCGACTATAGCACCCGCCCCGCCACGGCATCCAGCTTGGCCAGCAGGGCCGGATCTCGCTTTTCAGGGGCGGTCATCAGGGCGAAATCCAGTGCGTGATCACAGCCATCGGGGCAGGGGGCACGGGTGGAGGTGAGGCGATGGGGCAGGTCTTTTACCAAGCTGCGGGCCTTGTCGGCATTGCCGGTCAGAACCGCGATGATGGCATTGATATCCACCGCGCCGTGCTCGGGGTGCCAGCTGTCATAATCGGTGATCATGGCGACGCTGGCATAGCAGATTTCGGCCTCGCGGGCGAGCTTGGCTTCGGGCATATTGGTCATGCCGATCACATCCGCGCCCCAGCTCTCGCGATACATCCTGCTCTCGGCGATGCTGGAAAATTGCGGCCCTTCCATGGCCAGATACGTGCCGCCCATATGCACCTTCACGCCTGCCGCTTTTGCGGCTTCAAGGCAGGCGGCGCCGAGGCGTGTGCAGGTCGGATGCGCGACCGAAACATGACCGACGCAGCCCGTGCCGAAAAAGCTTTTCTCGCGCGCGAATGTGCGGTCGATGAATTGATCGATGATGACAAAATCACCCGGTGCCATGCCCTCGCGGAAGGATCCGCAGGCCGAAACCGATATAATATCGGTGACGCCCAGCCGCTTGAGCGCGTCTATATTGGCGCGGTAGGGGATAGTGGTGGGCGAATGCACATGCCCGCGCCCGTGACGCGGCAAAAACGCCATTTTCACGCCGTTCAGGCTGCCGGTCAGGATTTCATCCGAAGGCGCGCCCCAGGGGCTTTCCACCGCCTGCCATTTGGCCTCTTCCAGCCCGTCTATATCATAC
>JALSHK010000310.1 GCA_026982275.1 Paracoccaceae bacterium
TCGAAATCGGCTTCGGCATCGGCTTCGGCCTGCAATTCCTGAATGGTTTTGCCGCTGGCTTGCAGCTCGGCTTCTTCCACCGAGCGGGCCACGTTGATGGTGATGGTGCAGTGCACTTCAGGGTGCAGCACAACCGTCATATCATGCAGGCCAAGCTCCTTGACCGGCGCATTCAGCACCACCTGGCGCTTATCCACGGTAAAGCCACCCTCGGTTGCCACATCAGCCGCGTCGCGGTTGGTGACAGAGCCATAAAGCGAGCCGGCATCAGAGGCAGAGCGAATCACGATGAACTGCTGTCCATCGAGCTTGCCAGCCAAAGCCTCGGCCTCTTTTTTGGTTTCGAGGTTGGTGGCTTCCAGCTGGGCGCGCTGCGCTTCAAACTGGGCCAGATTGGCTTTGGTGGCGCGCAGGGCCTTGCCTTGCGGCATCAGGAAATTGCGGGCAAAGCCGTTTTTGACCTTGACCACATCACCCATCTGGCCAAGCTTGGCCACGCGTTCAAGAAGAACTACTTCCATGGTATCTCTCCTATTTCACAGCGTAAGGCAGCAGGGCCACAAAACGCGCGCGTTTGATGGCGCGAGCCAGCTCACGCTGTTTTTTGGCCGATACGGCGGTGATACGGGAAGGCACGATCTTGCCACGCTCGGAAATATAGCGTTGCAGCAGCTTCACGTCTTTATAGTCGATTTTCGGCGCGTTATCGCCCGAGAAAGGACAGGTCTTGCGACGGCGGAAAAATGGTTTATCAGCCATGGTTTATGTTCCTTTCTAATCGCGGCGCGGACGGCGCGGGCGCTCGTCACGGCTGTTTTTGGCTTGCACAACGGCCGAAGGGCCTTCCTCATGCGCGTCCACCTTGATGGTCAAAACACGCATCACGTCATCATGCAAACGGGCAAGGCGCTCCATTTCCTGAACGGCAGCCGAAGGCGCATCCGATTTCAGAAAAGCATAATGGCCTTTGCGGTTTTTGTTGATCTTGTAGGCCATGGTTTTGAGGCCCCAGTATTCGCTATCAACAACTTTGCCGCCATTGTCAGCGAGGATCCCGCCGAAATGCTCGATCAGAGCCTCGGCTTGCGCGTTGGACAGATCCTGACGCGCGATCATAACATGCTCGTAAAGAGCCATATCATATTCCTTCATTCAAGCGTGCTTCAAAATGCGGGCATTCACATCCCCCATCCGCATACGAGAGGCATCCGCGATCATAGATTGCGGGGGATGGGCGGGTTATAGCGGGGTTGGGGGGGAATGCAAGGGATATTGCCGGAAAGCCGCACGGGTATCTGCCCGCTGCGATTTGCCACCCGGAAAGAGTCTTTGTTTCGTGGCAATATATCCGCTAGATAGGGGCGCTTAACTATATAGCCAATCCGGGACCATTATGCATGTGATCAAAGAAACCCATTTTGTGACCCGCATCGGCTGGCTGCGCGCCGCCGTGATGGGGGCGAATGACGGCATTGTATCCACCGCCAGCCTGATCATCGGCGTGGCGGCGGCAGGCACCGAGCAGCACCAGATATTGCTGGCCGGGCTTGCGGGGCTGATCGCGGGGGCGATGTCGATGGCGGCGGGGGAATATGTCTCGGTTTCCTCGCAATCGGATTCCGAAAACGCCGATCTGGCCCGCGAAAAGCGTGAGTTGGAGGACGAACCCGAGGCGGAGCTGGACGAGCTGGCGGATATCTATCTCGCCCGTGGTCTGACGCCCGAGCTGGCGCGGGAGGTGGCGACCCGGCTCACCGAACATGACGCGCTCGAAGCCCATGCCCGTGACGAGCTTGGCATTACCGATCTTTCCAAAGCCCGCCCCGTGCAAGCGGCGCTGGCCTCGGCGGCCACCTTCTCGGCGGGGGCAGGGCTGCCCTTGGCGGCGGTAATATTCGCGCCGCTGGAAAGCATAATCTGGCTGACCACGGTGGCCTCGCTGCTGGTGCTGGGCACATTGGGCTTTGTTTCGGCCAAAGCGGGCGGCGCGCCGGTGTTGCGCGCGGTGCTGCGGGTGGTGCTGTGGGGCATGGCGGCGATGGCGGCTACGGCGCTGGTCGGGCGGATATTCGGCGCGGTAATTGCCTGAGAGCGCCTGCAGGCAGGTCCGG
>JALSHK010000311.1 GCA_026982275.1 Paracoccaceae bacterium
CCTCGGCAAAAGGGGCGCGGGCATTGGCATCCGGCGTTAGCTCGATCGCTGCCATCAGGCCCGATGAGCGCGCCTCGCCCACCAGCGGATGCTCGCCCAGCTCGGCCCAGCGCTTGGCCAGATAGGGACCGGTTTCATTACCCACAGTGGAGACAATATTTTCCTCCTCCAGAATACGCAGATTCTCCAGCGCCACGGCGGCGGCTACAGGATGGCCGGAATAGGTGTATCCGTGATTGAATTCTCCGCCCTTTTCGGCGAATACCGCCGCCAGCTTCTCGGAAAGCACCGAGCCGCCGATCGGCTGATAGCCCGAGGAAAGCCCCTTGGCGATGGTCATGATATCGGGTTTGATCCCGTAAGTTTCGGAGCCAAACCACGCGCCTGTGCGGCCAAACCCGGTGATGACCTCATCCGCGATCAGCAATATCTCATGCGCATCGCAAATCCGCTGGATTTCCGGCCAATAGGTGCCGGGCGGCACGATCACACCGCCCGCGCCCTGCACCGGCTCGGCGATAAAGGCGGCCACATTGCCTTCGCCCAGCCGCTCGATCTCGGCTTCCAGCGCCTGCGCGGCTTGCAGGCCGAATTCTTCGGGCGAAAGCTCGCCGCCCTCGGCATACCAATAGGGCTGCGCGATATGGGAAATGCCCGGAATGGGCAGCCCGCCCTGCGCGTGCATCGCCGCCATGCCGCCAAGGCTGGCCGAGCCCATGGCCGAGCCGTGATAGCCATTTTTCCGCGCGATAATACGGGTTTTATCCGGCTTGCCGAGCGCGGCCCAATAATGCCGCACCAGCCGGATATTGGTGTCATTGGCATCAGATCCGCCACTGGAGAAAAACGTGCGGTTCAGATCGTTCGGGGTGAGCGAAGCGATCTTTTCGGCCAGCGCGATCACCGCCGGATGGCTGGTTTGGAAAAAGGTGTTGTAATAAGGCAGCTCCCGCATTTGACGGCTGGCCACATCGGCCAGCTCGTTACGGCCATAGCCGATATTCACACACCAAAGCCCCGCCATGCCGTCCAGTATTTCATGGCCCGCTGAATCCCGCAGCATCACGCCCTTGGCGCTGGTGATGATCCGCGCGCCTTTTGCATTCAGCGCGGCGGTATCGGTAAAGGGATGCAGGTGATGCGCGGCATCGGCGGCTTGCATATCCGCCGTGGCGGGGTGGTTTGCGATATGGTCCATTGGTCACCAAAGTTTGGGGTATTGGGTGACGATTGCCCAAACCGCCGCATTGTTCAACCGGATTCTTTGGCAAAATTCGCAAGCTCGTTCAGGAGGTCGCTTTGGCTCACAGGTTTGGTCAGTTTGCCCGAAAATCCTGCTGCCTGATAATCCTCGCTTCGAGAGGCAAGAGAATCAGCTGTAAGGGCAATCACCGGCATCGGCGTATTCACGGAATCCTCGATGGCGCGGATCTTTTTTGTCGCCTCGATCCCGCCCAGCACCGGCATTTGCAAATCCATAAATACCAGGTCGAATTGCCCGTTGGTAGCGGCGATCACCGCCTCCTCGCCATTGCGCACCCGCGTTATTTCCAGCCCTGCATCTTCCAGCAACACCTGAAATACAAAGGCGTTTGAATCATTATCCTCCGCCAGCAATATTTTCAGGCCTTTTGGCAGGGCGCGCTGCACCGGTTCGTCAAATTTTACTTCCCGGCTCGCCGCATCCACCACCAGCTCTACCGTGAAGGTCGAGCCATGGCCAAGCGCGGAATCAAGAGTGATCTTGCCGCCCATAAGCTCCACAATATCCCGCACAAGGCTCAGCCCCAGCCCGGTGCCGCCGCGCTTGGCCATTTGCGAAGGCTCGGCGGTCTTGAAGGCTTCGAATATCGTTGCATGCTGCCCGGGTGCAATGCCGATGCCGCTATCCTCCACACTAAACACCAGATTGAGCCGGCCATCCGGCCTTGATTGCAGGAATATCCGCACAATGATCCGGCCTTCATCGGAATATCGGATCGCATTCGAGATCAGGTTATTCAACACCTGACCGAGGCGGAGCTGATCAGCCCGTATCCGGGAATTTGCCAGAATTTTGCTTTCCAGCCCGATAGAAAGCCCCTTCACTTCCGCCTGACCCGAAAATTCCT
>JALSHK010000312.1 GCA_026982275.1 Paracoccaceae bacterium
GCGTCACCGCATTCACCAGATCATTGCGATCGCGCACATAGGTGATCGGCAGCTCGGCCATCTGAAGCCCCGCCAGAATGCCGGCGATTTTGGCGTTGCCGTCAAAGCGCAGCGCATAGGCCCCCGTGAGATAGCGCTGGGCGATGGCCAGTTCCTCGGCGCTCACGCCGTTTTGCGCCATTTTCGCCCATTCCGCGCGCACCAGCGCCACGGCCTCGGCGGCGGTCTCATTGCCGCTGGAAAGGCTGCCCATATAGAGCGCCGAATGCTGATAGGGCAGCAGATAGCTGGAAATACCATAGGTCAGCCCGCGCTTTTCGCGCAGCTCCACATTCAGCCGCGCGGTGGAGGAGCGCCCGCCCATGATATGGTTTAGCACAAAGGCGGTCAGATAATCGGGATCATCGCGCTTTAGCCCGGGCTGGGCAAACAGGATCACCGATTGCGGGGTTTCAAAATCAATCAGGGTGATGCCCGCGCTTAGCGCTGGCTCCACGTCAGGCACGCGGTCCTCTATATCATCGGGCAAGGATCCCAGCAGGTTATCGAGCAATTCGCCCAGCGCCTCGGGGGTGATATCGCCGACCACGCCGATCCGCACGTTGTTTTGCCCGAAAGCCTGCCGATGGGCGGCGCGCATATCGTCAGGGGTCAGCGCCGCTACGGTTTCCAATGTGCCATCCACCGGGCGGCCATAGGGATGATCGGGGAATACCAGCGCGCGAAATTCGGTGCCGGCGATGGATTGCGGGTCGGTTTTATCCGAGCGCAGGCCGGAATTCACCTGCCCGCGCACCCGCTCGAAGGCGGTCTCGTTAAAGGCCGGCTCGATCAGGGCAAGGCGCAAAAGCGCCACGCTTTCTTCCAGATTGGAGGTCAGCATCGAGGCGGAAATGCTGACACTATCGCGCCCGGCATTAAAGCTGAAGCGTGCGCCCAACTCGTCGCTGCGCTGGGCAAAGCCGGTGGCGTCCAGCTCGCCAGCGCCTTCTTCCAGCAGGCCGGTCATCAGGTTGGTCGCGCCCAGCTTTTCGGGCGCATCCTGCGAGGCACCGCCGCGAAAGCTGAATTGCAGCGAAACCATGGGGATGCTTTCTTCCTGCACCAGCCATGCGGTAATGCCGCCTTTGGAGACCACTTCCTGAATATGGGTGGCGGCGCTGGCGGGCAAAAGCCCGAGGGTGAAGGCCATAAGGGTGGCGAGAATGCGGATCATTGGGGGGTCTCCTCTGTGCCTGTCAGATAGCCGGTCACCGAGCGCCGGATATCCAGCACCTCACGCGCGGCTTGCAGGATATCGTCTTCGCTCACGGCTTGCAAAATCGCGGGCCACGCGGCGACATCTTCCACCGTCAGGCCCGAGGTGAGGGCCGCGCCGTAGCGCTGGGCCAAGCCGCGCTGGCTATCCATGGCGTAGATCTCGCTGGCCAGCAGCGAGGCTTTGGAACGCGCCAGCCGGTCAGGGTCCACCCCGTTTTGAAGCAGATATTCAAGGGTGGCGTCAAGGCGGGCCTCGGCCTCGGGCAAAGAGGTGCCGGGCTTGGGCACCACATACATACCAAACGTATCGGGATCATAGGAAAGCCCGCCATAAAACGCGCCGGTTGCCAGGGCGATGCCCTCGTCTATTTGCAGCCTTTGGCCCAGCAGCGAGGTGATGCCGCCGCCCCCCAGCACATCGGCCAGAAGGCCCAGCGCCGCGGCTTTTTCCTGCGCGCCCGATTGCCGGTTTTGCGCCAGATAGGTGCGCATCACATATGGCGTGGCGACACGCTCGTCCCGATAGACAATCCGGCGCTCGGCGCGCTGGGGCGGCTCTTGCGGGCGCAGGCGTTTTTCAATGCCCTCGGAGGGGGCGAGCGGGCCGTAATATTGCTCGGCCAAGGCCAGAACCTCTTCGGGCTGCACATCCCCTGCGACCACTAAAATGGCATTATTGGGTGCATAGAACCGCTGGTAAAAATCAAGCGCGTCTTGCAGGGTGAGGGCGTTTACCTCGTCTGGCCAGCCGATCACCGGCGTGCCGTAAGGGTGATTGAGAAATTGCGCCGCTTCGCGCTGCTCGGAAAACAGCGAGCCGGGATCGCTATCGGTGCGCAGC
>JALSHK010000313.1 GCA_026982275.1 Paracoccaceae bacterium
GCATGAAAGCAATATGTCAGGGCGGTTCGAAGATTAGGTGAACTGAAATAACATACTGATTTAACATGAATAAATTAGACAATAGAGGTTCGGGACCGCTGGTCTCTTCTAGTGGTTGTCCCGTTGTCAACTGCGGGGCTGCGGACAAGCGGAAGATCAAGCGGATTTGGCTGCAGCTTGAAAAACGAATGTATCTACCTCAACGCCTTTGTAGCCATGATCCATCTCAAATTGGCTGCTGACTGGTCAAAAATGCGTGACCACCGCTGATAACCGGACAATATACGCCTGAATTCAGCCGCAAACCTGCTCGGAAAATCGGGGTCGCTTCCCAATATTCAATCCGATAGAAACACCTTACCTTATCTTTCAATTTGTGCTTGATTGCATTTAGAGCAAACGGAGGTGTGAAATGAGCGAAGATTTTGAACGGCACAACATGAAGATGGCCAAAAAGAAGGCGGCGCGGGACAAGATCATGGCCTCCAAAACCGCCGATAAGGGCCTGGTGATCGTGCATACCGGCAAGGGCAAAGGCAAATCCTCGGCGGCCTTTGGCATGATCTTCCGGCATATCGCATGGGGCCGGCCCTGTGCGGTAGTGCAATTCATCAAAGGCGGCATGCAGAGCGGCGAGAAAAAGCTGATCACCGAGCGGTTTTCCGATATCTGCCCGTTTTATGCCATGGGCGAGGGCTTCACATGGGAAACGCAGGATAAATCCCGCGATATCGAGATGGCACAGGCGGCATGGGAAAAGGCCAAAGCGCTGATTCTGGACGAGCGTAACCAGATGGTGCTGCTGGATGAAATCAACATCGCCATCCGCTATGATTATCTGGATATCGCCGAGGTGGTGCGCTTTCTGGGCGAGGAAAAACCAGCCATGACCCATGTGGTTTTGACTGGGCGAAATGCCAAGCCCGAGCTGCTGGAGATCGCCGACCTCGCCACCGAAATGGAGCTGCTCAAGCACCCGTTTCGTTCAGGGATCAAGGCGCAGGAAGGTGTGGAATTCTAGCTATTCCACGGTGACAGATTTTGCCAGATTGCGCGGCTGGTCCACATCGGTGCCTTTTTCGATCGCGGTATGATAAGCGAGCAATTGCGCCGGAATCGCATAGACAATCGGCGCAACAAAGGGATCGCAGGCCGGCATTTCCAGCGTTTTCCATGTTCCCTCGCGGGCGCGTTTGATCCCCTCGGCATCGCTGATCAGCAGCACCTTGCCGCCCCGCGCCATCACCTCCTGCATATTGCTGACGGTTTTATCAAATAGCGCATCCACCGGCGCAAAGCAGATTACCGGCACCTTTTCATCAATCAAGGCAATCGGCCCGTGCTTCAGCTCGCCGCTGGCATAGCCCTCGGCATGGATATAGCTCAGCTCTTTCAGCTTCAGCGCCCCTTCCATGGCCAGCGGAAATAGCGGCCCGCGCCCAAGGAAAAGGACATCCCGCGCCCGTGCCAGCTCCCGCGCGATGCCGGCCATTTGCGACTCCTGGAGCAGGGCCTCGTCAAGCAGGTGCGGGGTGCGTTTCAGCTGTGCGATCAGGGCTTTTTCGCCGGCCGCATCCAGCTCGCCGCGCTGGCGCGCCGCCAGAATGGCAAGGCTGGCAAATACCGTCAGCTGGCAGGTGAAGGCCTTGGAGGAGGCCACCGACACCTCGACCCCCGCCTTGATCGGCAGTGCCAGATCCGCCTCGCGCGCGATCGAGCTTTCGGCGGCATTGACAACCGCAATCACCTGCCCCGCCTTGCCTTTTACATAGCGAAGGGCGGCGAGGGTATCGGCGGTTTCGCCCGATTGACTGACCAGAATCACCGCGTCGCGCGGGCCGATAGGCGGCGCGCGATAGCGAAATTCCGAGGCGACATCGATTTCCACCGGAATCCGCGCCACCTGTTCAAACCAGTATTTCGCCACATGGCAGGCATAATAGGCGGTGCCACAAGCCACCAGCACCAGCCGGTCAAAGCGGGTGAAATCCGGCGCGCCCTCAGCCACGGTGATGGCGCTGTGATCGGGCGAAAGATAATGCGAAAGCGCCAGCGCCATCACCGAGGGCTGCTCGAAAATCTCCTTGGTCAT
>JALSHK010000314.1 GCA_026982275.1 Paracoccaceae bacterium
TTTGGCGGCCATGAATATCTCGGCGGCATTATCGATCGAGACCGTCTGGTCTATCGGCGAGTGCAGCACCAGCAGCGCGCGCTTCATGTTGGTGATGGCGGGCAAAAGCTCGGCACTGGCGATATCCTCCAGAAATTCTTTGGTGATGGTAAAATCCCGCCCCGCAAGGCTGACCTCGGCGGAGCCTTTTTCGCGGATTTCGTCAAGGTGGCAGCCAAAATTGGCCGCTACATGTGCCGGATCGCTGGGCGCGCCAAGGGTGACCACGGCCTTGACGGCGGCGATTTTGCCCGCCGCTTTCAGCACTGCCGCACCGCCCAGCGAATGGCCGACAAGCAGGCTGACCGGATGGCCGAGCCCCTCCATATGCGCGGCGGCTTTTAGCAGATCGCCGACATTGGAGCTGAAATCGGTATTGGCGAATTCCCCGTCCGAGCTGCCAAGGCCGGTGAAATCAAAGCGCAGCACAGCGATGCCCGCCGAGGCGAGGCGCCGGGAAATGCGTCTGGCGGCGAGGATATCTTTTGAGCAGGTAAAGCAATGGGCAAAGATGGCGGTGGCCAGAATTGGCCCGCTCGGCTTATCAAAAAGTGCGGCCAGCTCGGCGCCGGTGTCGCCGATGAAGCTCAGTTTTTCACTTGGCATGGGTTGGTCTCCGTGGTTTCATCCCAATCTAGGCTTATACGCTCCCGGCACAAGCGACTGAAACAAAATAGAACGGAAATGTGACATAATGGAAATTTGCCAGCGCAGGCTTCCGGTCATGCCATGGATGCAGGCCAAAACCCGCCGCTTGCCGGGGATACAGCCGGTGAAAGCTGGCGAATGGCTGCTGCGCGATGATGCTTTTGCCGCCCAGATGGCGCTGCGCGACAGGCTGATATCCGAGCGCCTCGCCGAGGTGTATCAAGCCATGCCGGCCAGCCTGCCGGCACAGGAGGAACTGCTGGAAACGGTGCTGGTGGAGCTGGATGGCGGCTATGAAAAGGGTAGCAAGGCGGTGCTGCGGCCGGACGGGGTGAAGGTGCCGCTGGCGGGGGTGCCGATTATTGCTGCCGCGCGTCTGGTGCAGGAGGATTGGCTTTTGCTGGATATGCGGGGGGAGCCGGTGCTGGATGCCGCGGTTCTGTGCTTTCCCGCCAGCTGGACGCTGGCGGAGAAATTCGGCGCGGGGCTGATGGATATCCACGGCTATGTGGATGAATATGACGCGGATATGGCGAGGCGGGTTTTGCGGATGTTTGCCGCCATCCGGCCAGAGCAGCCGCTTTGGCGCGCCAATTTTCTGCGCTATCAAAGCCCTTCGCTTTTCCAGCCCCGCCGCGTGGGCGAGAGCAAGCCTTTTGCGGGGCAGGGGGGATATGTGCGGGTCGAGCGACAAACCCTGCGCAAGCTGGCGATCACCGGCGCGGTGGTTTTTGGTATTCATACCTTTGTGGTGCCTTGGTCTGCGCTGGGTTTGGCCGAGCAACGGGAATTTGATCTCTGGGCCTCTGGCAATCCGGTGATGACCACCTAAATCAAAATCAACAGGCAATATTGCCCGATTTGAAAAAAGGACCGAACATGACCATCTATCTAGGCCAAACCGCCCCCGATTTTAGCGCAAACACCACCAAGGGAGCGATTTCCCTGCATGACTGGGCCGGTGATTCCTGGGTGTTTTTCTTCAGCCATCCGGCGGATTTCACCCCGATTTGCACCACCGAAATGGGCATGACCGCCAAGCACGCCGCCGATTTCGCCGCGCGTAACGTCAAGCCTTTGGGGCTTTCCACCGATACGGTGGAAGAGCATGAAAAGTGGATTTCGGATGTGAATGAAACCCAGAATACCGACCTGCAATTCCCCATTGTTGCCGACCCTGATCTGAAGGTGGCCAAGCTCTATGAGATGATCCACCCCGAGGCTTCCGATACCGCGGCTGTGCGTTCGGTGTTTATCATTGATCCGGCCAAAAAGGTGCGCCTGACCATGACCTACCCGATGAATGTGGGCCGGAACTTTGACGAGATCCTGCGAGTGATCGATGCTTTGCAAATCGCGGATGAAAAAACTGTGGCACTACCGGCGAACTGGACCC
>JALSHK010000315.1 GCA_026982275.1 Paracoccaceae bacterium
GTAGTGGGGGTGATCGCCGTAAACACCCCCGAGATTTACGAGGCGCATTTTGGCGTGCCGATGGCGGGCATGGTGCTGAACACGCTGAATTGCAGGCTGGATTCCGGCACCATTTCCTACATTCTGGAACATTCCAAAACCCGCGCATTGATCGTGGACCGGGAGTTTGCAGCTACTGTGCGGGAGGCGATAAATGACCTTGAAAACCCGCCACTGCTGATTGATATTGTGGACCCTGCCGCCCCAGATGGCCCGCGCTTGAGTGATCTAGACTATGAGGCATTCCTCGCCACAGGGGATGCCGATTTTGCCTATCAGGCACCTGATGATGAGTGGGATACCATCAGCATCAACTACACCTCCGGCACCACGGGCCGCCCAAAGGGTGTAGTTTATCACTATCGCGGGGCCTATCTCAACGCGCTCGGCAATGTGATGGAATGGAACATGGAAGCCGCACCGGTTTACCTGTGGACCTTGCCGATGTTTCACTGCAATGGCTGGTGCTTCCCGTGGACGGTAGCAGCCAAGGCGGGCACGAATATCTGCATCCGCAAGGTGACTGCGGAGAATATTTACAATGCCATTGCCGATGAAGGCGCCAATTACCTCTGCGGCGCGCCAATCGTGCTGAGCTTTATGGTGGATGCCGATGCGGCCACCAAGCGGGCCTTTTCGCACAAGGTGAATGTAATGACCGCCGCCGCGCCGCCCCCTGCCACCGTGCTGGCCAAGATGCAGGAAGAGGGCTTTAGCGTAACCCATGCTTATGGTCTCACCGAGACCTATGGCCCCTGTATTTCATGCGCCTGGAAGCCCGAGTGGGATGCGCTACCAATGGGCAAGCAGGCCAACCTCAAAGCCCGCCAGGGCGTGCCATATGTGATGCAGGAAGCGGCTACGGTGATGGACCCCGAAACCATGCAGCCCGTGCCATGGGACGGGGAAACCATGGGTGAGGTGATGATGCGCGGCAATATCACCATGAAAGGCTACCTCGATAATCAAGAAGCTACGGATGAGGCCTTCGCCGGCGGCTGGTTTCATTCAGGCGATCTGGGCGTCGTGCAGCCTGATGGTTATATCCAGCTGCGGGATCGCGCCAAGGATATCATCATTTCCGGCGGCGAGAATATTTCCAGCATCGAGGTGGAAGGCGTAATCCAT
Source organism: Paracoccaceae bacterium (assembly GCA_026982275.1). Taxonomy (GTDB): domain Bacteria; phylum Pseudomonadota; class Alphaproteobacteria; order Rhodobacterales; family Rhodobacteraceae; genus UBA3077. The sequence goes on from JALSHK010000315.1 coordinate 1,168, forward strand.
GCGCTAGAAGCGGTGGCCGCAGTGGCTGTAGTGGCGCGGCCAGATGACAAATGGGGCGAAACGCCCTGCGCTTTTGTCGAGCTGCATCCGGGGGCTGAAATAACGGAAGACGAAATCATAGCCCATTGCCGGGCCAATCTAGCCGGGTTCAAACGCCCGAAAACAGTGATTTTCGAAACACTTCCCAAAACCTCGACAGGAAAAATTCAAAAAGTCGATCTAAGAGCCAGAGCCAAGGCGCTTTAGCCGCAAAGATCCTCGCTGAATATCCGTTTGCTTTTGCCGGGAAAGAGGCATCCCTTCCGCTGGCTGTCTCCCGATCTCCATTCTTCTCTGCCAAATACTCGGGGGTGAGCGCAGCGAGGGGGCAACGCCCCCTTTTTGCCACCAAGCCTCAACGCAGGTCTACCCCGTGCTCCACGCGCGGGGCTGTTTCATACCCGCCATTTTCACCGCCTGCTTGACATAGCCCAGCGGAAACAGCTCAAGCATCCGGACCTTGGCTTCGTGCTTGCTCATCCCCAGCCCGTTTTGCGCGAGCTTCAGCACATGCCGCACATCCACTGCCACCCGATGTTCGGCGTAGGATTCCCGTATAAAATCAATGATTTCCCAATGCTCGGGGCCAAGCACAAGCCCGTCCGCTACCGCCAGATGCTCGGCAAAGTCGCGGGTCCAGAGATCCGGGTTAGTGATATACCCCGCCTCATCAATATTCACCGTCCCGCTTGGAAGCTCAAGCTCGGTAATTTTATCCGGCAATGTTCTCATGGGCAATGTTTCCCCTGTTAAGTTCAAACAATGCGCACCCCTTTTGACAGATGATGGCGGCAAACCCGCCACCAATCAATGCGACGATTTCGCCTACATGCCCAGCGCCTCTTTATACATATCAAGCACAGCTTCTTCCTC
>JALSHK010000316.1 GCA_026982275.1 Paracoccaceae bacterium
GTTTTTTGCCTCGACATCCAGCAAGCTGCCCGGGCGCACATAATGCGCCACATCGGCAATGGCTACCCAGACAATATGGCCATCGCCATCCGGATCCGGCATGGCGCAAATCGCGTCATCCCGATCGCGGGCATCAGGCGGATCAATGGTGAATAACGGCAGGTGGCGAAGGTCTTCGCGGGTGCCAAGCGCCACGGGCTGCGCCGATTCGGCCTCGGCTACCACTTCGGCTGGGAAATGATCGGGGATGCCATGCTCATGGATCGCAATCAGCGAAATCGCCTTGGGGGCCGCAGGATCGCCGATCCGCGCCACCACGCGGGCGCGCCCAAGGCCTTGGGCGCGCCCGCCGGTATTTTCCGCTTCCACCAGCTCACCATCGCGCGCGCCGTTTCGCCCCTCGGGCGGGACTTGCCATTCCCGGTCCGATTTTTTATAGACCGGCAGAATGCGGCCACCAAAATCCTGTGCCTTGTAGATACCGATGATCTTTTCGGCCCCGCGCCCGATTCGGCGGATCAGGCGGGCCTCTTTCGCCTTTGCATCGATCCGGCACAGCACCCGATCGCCCACCCCTAAAGCCGGATCGCCTTTTTTGGGCACATAGAACAATCGTGGTGCCGGGCCATCGCCTTTCCAGTTCAGCGGCTCGGCCAGCAGATCGCCGTCCCTGTTTTGTTTCACCACATGCAAAAGCTCGACCGGCGCGAGGGTGTTTTTATCTTTATAGCTTTTGCGGTCTTTGCTTAGGTGCCCCTCCGCATACAGCTCTCGCAGCACCCGTTTCAGCTCCACCCGCGCTTGTCCCTTTATACCAAAAGCCCGTGCGATATCCCGCTTGGCGCTCTGGGAGGGGTTATCCTTGATCCACTCAAGAATGTCGGCTTTGCTTGGGAAATGTTTCATATCTTGCGCTTAGCGCGAAACAGGCATCGGCGCAAACGCAAAAGCTTCGCATCTCGCCGCCTCCATGCCTTGACCCGCCACGAATAAGCAGGTAGTTAGCCCTCGCGCCGGTTTAGCTCAGATGGTAGAGCGCGTGATTTGTAATCACGATGTCGGGGGTTCGATCCCCTCAACCGGCACCATTCCCTGATCCCCCGAGGTGCCGGATTTACGGTGTCATCTTGCAGCCGGAATGAAAGCCTCGCCGCACAGGCAGCTATCTCGCTCGAGGGTCGAATTTTCCCTTGAGCCAGAACCAGAGGATTGCCAGCAGCGACATCGCAATCGAGACAAATTTCAGCTGCGTCAGCAAACTGGCCATCTCCACCAGCCCTGCATCGGGCGCTGTTGTGAGCAACATCTGCCCCACCGCCGCATTCTCGTAATAATCAAACAATGCGCCCGATAGCGGGAAAAGATACAGCACCGGCAATTTTGGCATAAGCCGGTAAAGGGTTATCATCAGGCTTACCGCCAGCAAGGCCGGAAAAAAGGTATCCAGCATTAGCTGGACTTCCAGATAAAACAACCGACCCTCAGGGGTGATGGTGTTCAGGTATCGGGTGGCTTCGGCTATTGAATATCCCATCGCACGTAAATCAAAGAGCCACAACCCGTCTGCTGCGCCCAGCAGTTTCGGAATCGAATAGACCAGCATCATCGCGTAGTTCAGAGCGGTCAGCCCGATGATGGCCAGATGGGCGCGGTGAAAGCTCATGCGTTTTCCTTCCGGAAGCTGGCCCCGAGGCGTTCCATCAGCGGAATGAAATCGGGAAAGCTGGTTTCGATCGGGGTGGCGTCGTCAATCGTGATCGGCTTGGCACTGGCCATGCCAAGGCACATAAAGCTCATGGCGATCCGGTGGTCCAGAAAGGTCTCGCAAGTAGCGCCGCCGGAAACCTCGGGCGCGCCATGCACGATCAGATAATCCTCGCCCTCTTCGATGGTCACCCCGTTCGCCTTCAGCCCGCGCGCCATGGCGTCGATCCGGTCACATTCCTTCACCCGCATTTCCTTGATGCCGCGCATTTCGGTCGGGCCTTGGGCGGTGGCCGCGATGGCGGCCAGAATCGGGTATTCGTCGATCATGCTGGGCGCGCGCGCGGGCGGCACCTTTACCCCCTTTAGC
>JALSHK010000317.1 GCA_026982275.1 Paracoccaceae bacterium
CCAGCGGGCAGGCCCGCCTCCATCGCGATCGCACCAAAAGCCAGCGCGGTCATGCAGGCCTCCTCGGCGGGCTTCAGCACCGCCGCATTCCCCATCGCCAAAGCCGCCCCCACCGAGCGGCCGATGATCTGCATCGGGTAATTCCACGGCACGATATGCCCCGTCACCCCGTGCGGCTCGCGCAGGGTATAAACGGTATAGCCCGCCAGATAGGGGATGGTTTCGCCGTGGATTTTATCGCAAGCGCCGGCATAAAATTCCAGATAGCGCGCCAAGGCCACGGCATCCGCGCGGGCCTGCTTGAGCGGCTTGCCCACGTCTGCCGCCTCCAGGGCTGCCAAATGGTCCAATTTGTCAAGGACGGCGCCAGACATACGCATCAAAATGCGCCCGCGTTCAAGCGCCGTCATAGCGCCCCATTCGCCATCCAGCGCGCCCTGGGCGGCTTTCACCGCCGCATCCACATCCGCCCGCTGCCCCCGCGCAATCCGCGAAAGCTCCTCGCCTGTGGAAGGGTTTTCCAAGGCCAAAGTCTCGCCGCCCAGCGGGGCGACCCATGCGCCGCCAATCAGGCATTTGCTGGCATCAAACCATGTTTTACTCATTGCATCAGCTCCTCAAGCTTTGGCGCAGCCGCAAGCAGCGCGCGGGTATAGGGATGGGCGGGGGCACGAAAAATCGCCTCGGTCGCCCCCTCTTCCACGATCTCTCCGGCTTTCATCACCATCACCCGATCCGTTATGGCCCGCACCACCCCCAGATCATGGCTGATAAACAGATAGGACAGCCCGAAGCGGTCCGAAAGCCCCGCCAGCAGATCCAGGATCTGCGCGCGGATTGAAACATCCAGCGCCGAAACCGCTTCATCCAGAATGATCAATTCGGGCTTGATAATCAGCGCCCGGGCAATGGCAATGCGCTGGCGCTGGCCGCCGGAAAACTCGTGAATGTATTTATCCGCATCTTCGGGGTGCATCCCCACCGCCTCTAAGGCTTCGGTGATCGCGGCCTGCCGCGCGGCGGCTTTGGGCGGCTCATCCAGCAGGTGAAACGGCTCGCTTATGAGCTTGGCCACCTTGTGGCGCGGGTTAAAGCTGCCATAAGGATCCTGAAATACCACCTGCATATTGCGCCGTAGCGCGCGCGGCACGGTGTGGCCCGCCCGCACCTCTTGGCCGTTAATCTCGATGCTACCGCCCTGAATCGCCTCCAGCCCCAAAATCGCCCGTGTCAGGGTGGATTTCCCGCAGCCACTCTCCCCCACCAGCCCGAGGCTCTCGCCCTTTTTCAAGGTGAAGCTCACCCCGTTCACGGCGCGGAATTTCGGGGCCTTGCCAAAGAGGGTTTTGCGCGGCAGGGCATAATCGCGGATCAGGTTTTTCACCGCCAACACAGCGTTGTCTTGCGGCTGCGCGTTGCGCCCGGGCTTATGGCTGGAGGCTTCAAACAGCGCGCGGGTATAGGGGTGCTGCATATGGCTGAAAATGGCCGCCGCCGCCCCCTGCTCCACCACGCGGCCCGCTTGCATAATCACGATATGATCCGCCACATCCGCCACCACGCCCAGATCATGCGAGATCAGCAAAAGCCCCATCCCGTCCTCCACCACCAGCCGCTTCAGCAGCGCCATGATCTGGGATTGCGTGGTAACATCAAGCGCGGTTGTCGGCTCGTCGGCGATCAGCAGCGTGGGGCGCAGCGCGATCGCCATCGCGATCACCACCCGCTGGCGCTGCCCGCCCGACAGCTCGTGCGGGTAACGCGAAAGCGGGAAATCGGCTGCGGGCAGCCCCACGCGATTCAGGGTTTCGCGGGCGATATCCTGCGCCTCGCGCTGGCTGCTGCCGCCATGGATCAGCACGGTCTCGGCCACTTGCGCGCCGATGGTTTGCAAAGGGTTGAGCGCGGTCATCGGCTCTTGAAATACCATGCCGATATCACGACCCCGTATCTGGCAAAGCCGGGCCTCGTCTTGCGCCAGCATATCCACCCCGTCAAATTCCAGCGCCCCCGCAGCCTGCGCGCCGCGCGGCAATAGCTGGTTCACGCAATAAGCCGTCATGGAT
>JALSHK010000318.1 GCA_026982275.1 Paracoccaceae bacterium
CCCCGGATTCCGACAAGACCTACCGCGCCAACCTGACACTGGAAGGCAATACGCTAGTGGTGCAAGGCTGCGTGGCCGGCATTTTCTGCCGCTCGAGTAATTGGACACGGGTGGAGTAACGCACAGCTTTGGCATAGAAAACCACGCGCCTGTGCTGCATCCAGCGCTTTGTGCTGCTGTTTATCGCAGCACAATAAGCGGGCCTTGACGGGTTGATACTCAAACGAACGAGTATGACTTTATGAAAAACCGTATGATCTTTTTGGTGTTCAGGCCGGTAATATCGGCCTGTTTTCTTCTGGTTATGCTGGGGGCAGCGCTGCCAGCGCAGGCGCAAAATGCGGCGGCCAATGGCTGGGGGCAATGGGGCATGTGGTTATTGGCGAGCTTATCCCGAAAGGGGAAAGCTTCGGGGCCTGGTCTTCCCTTTATGCCATAAAGCTCGAGGAAGGGATCGCTCTTGGCTTTGAAGAATATGTTTCGCAGCTCCTGGCTATCTATCTGAACGCCTGTGAATTGGAAATCGAAAGGGTCGGATTTATTGAATTGGGCGAAAACACCTGAGACTGGTAATACCTTGCCAGTCCTACACGGATAATCCGGCGGCTGGCGAGATCGTGCTTTTTGATATCCGCCAGCAAGATGACGACTTTATCAATATCTATCAACATTGGCGCGGGGCGGCCTTCAGGGCTGATGAGGTTTCGACATGGCCCGCGGATGGCAACATGATAGCAGGATTTATGAAACGCGCCGATGGGGCGCGGATCATGGCAAATCAGGGTTTCCACGCTAAAAAATTTCCGATGAGTCGCAGCCCCGTGGCCTGGCTCTTTTCGGGGTGAAACTGGGTGCCGATCATATTGTCGCGGCCCACCACGGCTGTGATCCGCCCGCCATAATCGGCATGGGCCAGCTTGTGGGCAGGATCCTCGGGCGCAAGATGGTAGGAATGCACAAAATAGGCGTGGTCACCATTTTTGATGCCTCCCAGCACCGGGTGGGGTTGGTCAACCACCAGCTCGTTCCAGCCCATATGCGGGATTTTCAGGCTCGGGTCATCGGGCTTGAATTCAACCACCTCGCCAGCGATCCAGCCAAACCCCTTGGTTTCATGCCCGTGTTCGCGGCCGATGCCGGCCATAAGCTGCATGCCCACGCAGATGCCAAGGAAGGGTGCGCCCTCGACAATCACCCGCTGCTCGATGGCTTCGAACAGGCCTGTATAACCGCCCAGACCATCACGACAATCCTTGAAAGCCCCGACCCCTGGCAGCACGATCCGGTCGGCCTTGGCCACCACATCAGGGTCGGAAGACACAATAACCGTATCCCCTGTTGCCTTTGCCATACGCTCGAAGCTTTTTTCGGCCGAGCGCAGGTTGCCGGAATTGTAATCGACAATGACACAGCTCATTCGCTCAGTGTGCCCTTGGTCGAGGGGATGGCGTCAGCCTTGCGCGGGTCGGTATCGAGCGCGTTGCGCAAGGCGCGGGCCACGGCCTTGAAGGCAGCTTCGGCTATGTGGTGGGAATTGATCCCGTCCAGCTTGGCGACATTCAGGGTGATCCCGCCATTCATCGCAAAGGCGGTGAAAAACTCGCGCACCAGCTCGGTATCAAAATTGCCGATTTTCGGTGCTGTCATCTCCACATTCCACACCAGAAATGGCCGGCCGGAAAGATCCAGCGCGGCGCGCACCAAGGTGTCATCCATCGGCAGGTGGCATTCGCCATACCGATTAATGCCGCGCTTGTCGCCCACGGCCTGCACCAGCGCCTTGCCAAGGGCGATGCCTACGTCCTCTACCGTGTGGTGGTCGTCAATGTGCAAATCCCCCTTGGCGATCACCTTCATATCAATCAGCGCGTGGCGCGAAAGCTGGTCGAGCATGTGGTCAAAAAAGCCGATGCCGGTCTGGTTGTCATAGATGCCGGTGCCATCAAGATTGATCTCGACAGTAATATCGGTTTCTGCGGTTTTCCGAGTCTGGGTTGCTATGCGCATGGGTTGCCTCCGTTTGCGGCTTTATAGCGGGGCAGGGCAGCGGGGCGCAAGGGG
>JALSHK010000319.1 GCA_026982275.1 Paracoccaceae bacterium
GCCCGAGGGGCTGTTTGAGAACGCGGCGCAGGTGTTTATGGGTAAGGGGCGGCATTTGGTGGCCTATCCTTTGCGCGGTGGCAGCCTGGTGAATTTTGTCGCGGTGGAGGAGCGGCAGGCATGGGCAGAGGAGGGCTGGAATATTCCGGATGATCCGGCAAATCTGCGCAAGGCTTTTGCGGAATTTTCCCCGCCTGTGCGCCAGCTTCTGGAGGCGGTGGAGGAGACCTTCCTCTGGGGGCTTTTTGCCCATCCGGCCCTGCCCAAATGGGTGCAAGGAAATATGGCGCTGCTGGGGGATGCCTGCCATCCGATGCTGCCCTTTCTGGCCCAGGGGGCGGTGATGGGGCTGGAGGATGCCTATGTGCTGGCCGCCTGCCTTGAGGCGGGGGCGGATCTGCCATCGGCGCTGCAAGCCTATGAAATGGCGCGCAAATCCCGCTGCACCCGGGTGCAAAATGGCGCGGCGCGCAATGCGTGGTCCTATCATCTGCGCCAGCCGCTATTTCGCGGCGCGGCGCATAAAGCGTTATCCATTCTGCCCGGCGCGGCCTTGCTTAAGCCCTTTGATTGGCTATATGCTCATGATGTAACGGCTGGCTGACTGGGGCGAAATGCTAAAATATATACTGTTTATCATCGGGTTAACCCCGATTTCTGCCTTTGCAGAGGCCTTTCCCGCGCTTGGCTCGCCGCGCGCCAGCTGCGAATCGCTATGGGTCGAGCGCAACCAGATTTATAATGCCGCCGGAAATTGCTTCACAACGGCGCTCGGGCAGGCGGTATTTGATAACGGGGATTGCGGGGTTGGCCCCGTGGCCTTGGGCGAGGCGGCGCTCAATCGCATTTCCCGGATCGAGCAGCAGGAGGCCCGCCTTGGCTGCAATATCGATACCGGACGCGACCGGATTTCGGTATTTGGCCGCTATGGAGTCTTGAGCTTTGGCCGTGGCGGGCAGGTTTTGGGCCGCTGGCCGCAAGCCTTGCAGCAGCTTGATGTATTTCCCACCAAAACCGCGCGCGAGCGCAGCTGCACCGTGGGCGGGCTGACCAAAGCCGGCGAAGCTCTGGCGATCCGCAGCGGGCCGGATGTGCGCTATCCGCAAATCGGGCAGGTGGAAAATGGTGACCGGATTACCTCAAGCTCGGCCTGTATGGGGCGCTGGTGCTTTGCCGATACCGTGCAGAGCCAAGGCCGCAGCCTGCGGCTGAACGGCTGGTTTCATGTGCGCTGGTGCCAGCCCTGAGCGGCCTATATATCCAGCTCCACCCAGATCGGCACATGGTCCGAGGGCTTTTCCCGCCCGCGCATATGGCGATCTATTTCGCAGGCTTTCAGCCGGTCCGCGGCTTGCGGCGACAGCAGAAAATGATCGATCCGGATGCCGTTATTGCGGTTCCAGGCGCCGGCCTGAAAATCCCAGAACGTATAGGTGAGCGGCGCGGGGTTGAGCGCGCGCAGCGCATCGGTGAAGCCCAGATTCTGCACGCGGCGATAGGCGGCGAGGCTTTCGGGGTGGTATAGCGCATCGCCCTGCCAATCCTCGATATTATGCGCATCTTCGGGCTGGGGGATTATGTTGTAATCTCCCGCCATTAGCGAGATTTCTTCATCTTTCAGCAAAGCCTGCGCGCGGGTATAAAGCCGCTGCATCCATGCCAGCTTATAGTCGAATTTCGGCCCCGGGCAGGGGTTGCCATTGGGCAGATACAGCCCGCAAATGCGCACAGTATTGATGCTGGCCTCGATCCAGCGCGCCTGCTCGTCGCTCTCGTCGCCGGGCAGGCCGCGCACCACATCCTCGATCGGGTATTTGGACAGGATCGCCACGCCGTTAAAGCCTTTTTGCCCGTGGGTCTCGATATTATAGCCCAGATCCTCGATTGCCTCGCGGGGGAAGGGGGCGTCTTGGGATTTGATCTCTTGCAACAGCGCCACATCCACGTCACTCTCTTTTAACCACTCCAGCAGGCGGGGTTGGCGGGCTTTGATTCCGTTGATATTAAAAGAAGCGATTTTCATGGCGGTCTCCGGCTGGTTTGGGCCAAACTACGG
>JALSHK010000320.1 GCA_026982275.1 Paracoccaceae bacterium
CGGAGCTTTGCCCAAGCAGGTGTTTATGGGCCTGCCAGCGGGCTTGCTCTTGCATGTTTCCGGCCAATGTTTGCTCTAAAAACAAATGGTTAAAGGTAATTACCAATGGGCGGATCAGCAAGATAAACCCCGCCGCCAGCCCCAACTCCAGCCCATGCAGCGCCCACATATTTTCAACGCCCGCGCTATTCATCAGATCAATGATCCGGCCCGAATAAAAGATCAGCCCGCTTTCCATCAGCGCGGTCAAAACCCCGAGCGCAGCCATCACCGGCAGCCATTTTCCATAAGGCGCAAGCTGGGTTTTTATATAGGGCCAAAGCGCCGCGGGCGGTGTGCCTGCGGCGGGTTTCGCAAAGGGATCTATCAGGTTTTCAAAGCGTTTAAACATGTGCGGCTTCCTTTCTGGATTTGATCCGTATTTCCAGCCGAAATCCCGGCCAAACGGGCAAATTCCAGCGGCGCGCGGCGCGTTTCGCGGTGAGGCGATCCCCCATATCGCGGATCAGCCAATCAGGCAGAGGCGGGAGGTCTTTGTGTGCGCGAAGGGCACCAATACAGGGTGGGAGAAACATCGGATCGCCCTCCTTGGGGCGCATTGGAATATCGAAAAATGAGGGGATGCGGAGGCGGTTAGCCCACGCAAAAGCAAAGGCTCGTCAGATAGCTGAGAGATACTTTGCTCGGGTCATTTTTGTATTCCTGTCCAATGAATATTGGGTAGCTTATAGTAAGCCTGCCCAGAACAGTCAACCCATGATTGCCAACATATTTTTGCATGGAGATTTCCGGGAAAAAAAGCTAGGAAAGCCGCATGGAAAAACTAAACGATATGACCCCGCAAAAAGCCCGCGCTTCTGATTGGTTTCGCGATATCCGCAACCGGATTTGCAGCGCCTTTGAAGCGATCGAAGACGCGCAGGATCAAGGCCCCTTTGCCGCCCTGCCCGCTGGCCGCTTCGAGGTAAAGCCCACCAAGCGCGACAATGGCGATGGCACCGATGCGGGCGGCGGCGAAATGTCGGTGATGCGCCAGGGGCGGGTGTTTGAAAAGGTCGGCGTGAATATCTCCACGGTTTACGGCAGTTTGGGCGAGGCGGCGCAGCGCTCTATGACGGCCCGCTCAGGCATGAGCCGGATCTCGGAAAATCCGCAATTCTGGGCGGCGGGTATCTCGCTGGTGGCGCATATGCGCTCGCCCAAAACCCCTGCGGTGCATATGAATACGCGGATGTTCTGGACGCCGTTTGGCTGGTGGTTTGGCGGCGGGGCCGACCTCAACCCGATGGTGGAAAACCCCGAGGATACCGCCTTTTTCCACGCGCGGCTAAAAGAAGCCTGCGATATGCATAGCCCGGATTATTACCCGCGCTATAAAGCATGGGCCGATGAATATTTCATGATCAAGCACTGGAACGAGCCGCGCGGCGTGGGCGGGATATTTTATGATGATCTGAATACCGGCGATTGGGAGGCCGATTTTGCCTTTACCCAAGATGTGGGCCGCGCTTTTCTGAAGGCTTTTGTGCCGCTCACCCAAAAGCATATGTTTGCCCCGTGGAGCGATGAGGATCGCGAGGTGCAGCTGGTCAAACGCGGTCGCTATGCCGAATTCAACCTCGTTTATGATCGCGGCACGCAGTTTGGCCTGCAAACGGGGCATAACCCGGAGGCGGTGCTGATGTCGCTGCCGCCGGAATGCAAATGGCCCTGAGCCGGATTGCCATTATCGGCTGGGGCTCGCTGATCTGGGATCTTGAAATCCTTACGCCCCATGTGGCGGGGGATTGGCTGATGGAGGCGGGGCCAAAGCTGCCGATGGAATTTTCCCGCATCTCGCCCAAGCGCAAGCTGGGCTTGGCGGTGTGTCTTGATCCCGATGCAGGGGTGGCGTGCAAAACCCACATCATTCAATCATCGCGCCGCGATATTACCGAGGCATTAGAGGATTTGCGGGCGCGGGAGCGGGCGCCCGAGGGCCGGATCGGGGCGTATCACCGCGATTTTCAGCATAGCCGGATGCCCGAAGTTGTCGAGCTTGTGAAAAACT
>JALSHK010000321.1 GCA_026982275.1 Paracoccaceae bacterium
GTTTTGCGGCACTGATAGCTTGACGATCGTGACCGAAAAGGTCATCGCGATCAATCCGCCCAATATAAGGCCCACCGCCATATTACGGCCTTTGCGTCGCGTATGTATTTCGTGTTCCGGGTGTATAGACATGTTTAAAACCATAATGGAAGCGCACCGACCGAAAGGTCAAAAGCCCGCAAGGTGGACTCTACCAGCAGCATCAGAAAATGCAGAAATAGGTAGATGATGGTAAAGGCGAAAAACCGTTTTTCGGCGCGAAAATCATCCGCATCCCGATCCGCCTCTTGCCGCTTCAGCAGCACAAATGCGCCATAAAGCAAAACGGCATTCAAGACGATGGAAGCCGAAAAATAAACAAGGCCGCCGATCTGGGTGAAGCTCGGCGCAAGGGCAATGGGAACCAGCAGCAGCGTATAGCCGAAAATATAGCGCCGTGTTATCCGCTCGCCGCGCATAACCGGCAGCATCGGCACACCGGCGGCCTTGTAATCCTCGTTGCGCCAAAGGGCCAAAGCCCAGAAATGCGGCGGCGTCCAGATCAGGATCAGCGCCACCAGAAGGACTGGCTCGAGGCTGATGCTACCCGTTGCCACAATCCAGCCGAGCAAGGGCGGAAACGCCCCAGCAGCTCCGCCAATTACAATATTTTGCGGGGTCAGCCGCTTTAGCCAGATCGAATAGATCACCACATAGAAAAAGATCGTGAAGGCCAGCCAGGCCGCGGCCGCCAGATTGGCAAATATAGCCAGCATCATCACCGATAGCCCGGATAATGCCAGCCCGATCGCCAGCGCCTCGCCCGGTTCCACGCGCCCCGACGGTATCGGGCGATCCTGCGTGCGCTTCATAATGGCATCGATATCCCGATCCCACCACATATTCAAAGCGCCCGAAGCGCCCGCACCGATGGCAATACAAAGAATAGCCGAAATAGCGATCACCGGATGCACCGGCACCGGCGCCACGACCATGCCTACAAGCGCGGTAAACACCACCAGCCGCATTACGCGGGGCTTTAGCAGCTCCACATAATCGTGGAACTGCGTCTCGTATTCCCGAGAACCGATATGCGAGCTATCCGCCATTTAGTTGGATGCCATTTGCGTTGGTGCTTCGATGCCGGCATATTCTTCCAGCGCGCCCGCCAGCCATTTATCATAGTTTTCCTGGCTGACCACCTTGATGACAATCGGCATATAGGAGTGATTCACCCCGCATAGCTCGGAGCATTGCCCGAAATAGACACCGATATAATTTTCATCACTATCCGTGCCCGCTGCCACATCCAGCGGGTCCGCACCGACACGGAACCATGTTTCGTTCAGTCGGCCTACAATAGCATCCATCTTCACACCGAAAGCCGGCATGGCAAAAGCGTGGTTTACATCGCTGGCCGCAATTTGAACCCGCACAACAGCCCCGACCGGCACAACCATCGCCGTGTCGGCAGCCAGAAGAAATTCATCTTCGGAATATCCGTATTTTGCCAGCTCGGCCTTCACATCTTCGGTCAACCCGGGTTCGCCGGCTCCGATCATATAGCTGTCAAAAGCAAATCCGCTCTCGGGATATTCATAAGTCCAGTACCACTGGTTACCCGTGACCTTCACCGTCAGGTCACTCTCGGGAATTTCCAGCTGCTTGAACAGGATGGGCAGGGAAAACGAACCAATCACAATCAGAATGATAATCGGCACCAAAGTCCATACGATTTCTATCATGGTATGGTGGGTAAAGCTGGCCGGCTCTTTATTGGCGCGGCTGTTAAAGCGGATAATGACCCATATCAGCAGCAGCGTAACGAAAATTGTAATCGTGATGATGATATAATTGACCATGCCGTCCAGCCATTGCGCATCTCGCGCCAGCTCTGTGGCTGCGGGCTGGAAGCCCATGGCTCCCGCTGTGGGCTTGCCGATAGATTCGAGCCCCTCAAGCGCATCTTGCGCCATTGCCCCGCCTGCCAGCAAAACGCTGGTGATTACCGTTAGAAAACCCCTGAAAAGGTTAGTCATTCGCATAGTTCTAGTCCCCAATCCATTCGCATATCTCTGCGATATCCGTTGTTACCCGCTTCTTTACCCTAAAGAGGTTCCGGTCTTAAAGTTGACCTAGATCAATCATATTACGGCGCAGATAACAAGATATTCGTTTGCGGCATTCAGCCGCGAAAAGTAAAAAACTGCGCTAACCGGCTTTTTATCCCGATTTATCGATAGTTTACCTCCAGTCGACATCTGCATACATGGTATTTTCGCTCGTATCGAAGTAAATTACAACTTTGTCTCTTGTTTTTTCTTGCGCTTGGCCATTTCTTCATCTAGCCCGTTGCCGTTTAGCCGGCCAAGCGCCATATTGGAAACAAATTTCCGGAGCTTTGATATGCCAACCCCTGCTTTTCGCCCCTTTGATTCCTCGCTGGACCCCGATGCCGCCCTCGCTATGCTGCGAGATACCCTGCACGGCGGACAGGATGGCGAGATATTTCTGGAGCGGAAGCGCTCGGAGACCCTGGTTTTTGATGATGGCAACCTGAAAAACGCCAGCTTTGACGCGGGAGAGGGCTTTGGCTTACGCGCCATAAATGGCGAAACCGCCGCCTATGCGCACGCAAGCGAAATCTCCATGCCCTCGCTCGCCCGCGCCGCAGAAACCGCGCGCTTGGCCATTGGCACTGGCGGCAACACCCTTGCCCCCGCCCCGGCAAAAACCAACCAGAGCCTCTATACAGATGCCGACCCGATCACCGATGCCGCCTTTGCCCTCAAGGTCGAAACCTTAAAAGAGATCGACGATTTTGCCCGCACGCTAGATAGGCGCGTGGTTCAGGTCTCGGCCACGCTCGGGGCCTCGCTGCAAGAGGTGGAAATCCTGCGCCCCGAGGGCAATATCCTGCGCGATGTCCGCCCGATGACCGTGCTTTATATTTCGGTAACGGTTGAAAAAAACGGGCGGCGCGAAAGCGGAAGCCATGGCTCTGGCGGGCGCGCCAAAATCGGGCTGCTGCTGGATGCGGCGCATTGGAAATCCGCCACGCGGGAGGCGCTTCGAATCGCCCTGGTCAATCTGGAAGCCAAAGATGCACCAGCGGGCATCATGGATGTGGCGCTCGGCAATGGCTGGCCCGGCATCCTGCTGCACGAGGCGATCGGCCACGGGCTGGAAGGCGATTTCAACCGCAAAGAAACCAGCGCCTTTGCGGGGCTGATGGGCAAACAGGTGGCCGCGAAAGGCGTGACCGTGGTGGATGACGGCACCATCCCCGACCGCCGTGGCTCGATCAGCTTTGACGATGAGGGCACCCCGAGCCAAAGGAATGTGCTTATCGAAGACGGGATCCTCGTGGGCTATATGCAAGACCGCCAGAATGCCCGCCTGATGGGGGTGCCCGCCACCGGCAACGGGCGGCGGCAATCCTATGCTCACGCCCCGATGCCGCGCATGACCAATACAGTGATGGAAAGCGGCAATGCGACACCGGAAGACGTAATAAAAGAGATCAAAGACGGCATATATGCGGTGAATTTCTCTGGCGGGCAGGTAGATATCACCAATGGCAAATTCGTATTCAGCTGCACCGAAGCCTATAAGGTGGAAAACGGCGAAATAAAATACCCCGTCAAGGGGGCCACCCTGATCGGCGACGGCCCGTCAGCGCTGCGCCAGGTCCGCGCCATCGGCAATGATAGCGCGATGGATCCGGGCATCGGTTCTTGTGGCAAAGCGGGCCAAACGGTTCCGGTCGGGGTTGGTCAGCCCACCTTGCTGATCGGCGGTCTTACCGTTGGCGGATCCGCGAGGTAGCAGCCAGCATATCGCATTTTGCCCAAGGGCAAAATGCACCATGGCCTCGGCTTCGCCTCGGCGGCCCTTGCCGACAAGCTTCGCCATATTTCATTCTTTTTTCAAATAACCGAAAAGCATCCAAAGGCACCGCCGCATCCGTGCGGCGCGCAATCCACGCCGACAAAGCCATGCGCCCTCAGCCGCGCCGCCAAGGTCAGACCCCGCTCACCCCGCGCAAAAACAGATCCGCCACCATTTCCGCATATTGCCGCCGGTCTCCCTCGCTGCCGTTCCGGTTCCACATAAAATACCAATTCGTCATACCGAACAACGACATGGTAACCCCGTGCAGCCTGGCCTCCGGCAATTCCGGAGCCACCTCGCGGATCGCCGCCGACACCTTCTTGATCAGCCGCCGCTGGATATCATTGATCCCCGCCTGCTGTGCCTTGGTCAGCACATCGCGGCTGTTGATCAATATCCGGTGCAGATCATCCGCCCCCTCATAGGCCAGCAAAATCTCCAGCACCACAGCGCGCAGATAGGCCTCGGGCGCTTGCGGCTTCACGCCGTCCACCACCGTATTCAGCCCTTCCAGATGGCATTCCAGAATGTCAAACAGCAGCTCGGCCTTGCCGGCGTAATAGTGATAGATCAACGCCTTGGATATGCCGCACGCCTTGGCAATCGCGCTCATCGAGGCGCGATCCACCCCCTGCGCCGCAAATATCCGCGCGGCTTCCATGCGGATCGCCACCCGCTTTTCATCATGGTCCTTGGCAATGGTCCGCGCCATATCTACTCCTTGGGGCGATTATCCACCACCCGCACCGCTTTCCCCTGTGAGCGCGCTACGGCCCCGGGCTCGGTGACATCTACCAGAGCCGAAACCCCGACGATAGACTTAATTTTCTTGCCCAGCGCGATAGCCGAAGCTGCGCGTTCCGCTTCGCTTGCGGCCTCCGGTTTCGCCTCCGCATGCACCACCATTTCATCCATCCGCCCATCGCGCTTAAGCTCGATCTGGAAATGCGCGGACAGGCTTTCCACCGCCATAATCTGCTCCTCTATCTGGGTCGGAAACACATTTACCCCGCGCAAGATAATCATATCATCCGTGCGCCCAGTGATCTTTTCCATCCGCCGCATAGAGCGTGCCGAGCCGGGCAAAAGCCGCGTTAAATCCCGTGTGCGATAGCGGATAATCGGAAAGCCCTCTTTGGTGAGGGTGGTAAATACCAGCTCGCCCTGCTCCCCGTCCGCCACCACCTCTCCGGTTTCGGGATTGATGATTTCAGGGTAAAAGTGATCCTCCCAGATATGCAGCCCGTCCTTGGTTTCCACACATTCATTCGCCACCCCCGGTCCCATCACCTCGGAAAGCCCGTAAATATCCACCGCATGCATATCAAAGGCCGTCTCCACCTCGGCGCGCATGGCGTTTGTCCATGGCTCGGCCCCGAAGATGCCCACCTGAAGGCTGCTTTCGCGCGGATCACGGCCCTGCTTGCGGTATTCATCGAGAATAGAAAGCATGTAGCTTGGCGTCACCATAATGGTGCTGGCCTGAAAATCCTCGATCAGCCGCACTTGCCGGTTGGTCATGCCGCCCGATACCGGCACCACGGTGCAGCCCAGCCGTTCGGCGCCGTAATGGGCGCCCAAGCCGCCGGTAAACAGCCCGTAGCCATAGGCGATATGCACCACATCCCCCGCCCGCGTGCCCGAAGCGCGCATCGAGCGGGCCACCACATCGGCCCATGTGGAAATGTCGTTTTTGGTATATCCCACCACCGTGGGCTGGCCCGTGGTGCCGCTGGAGGCATGCACGCGGGTGATCTGCTCTCGCGGCACGGCAAACATGCCAAACGGGTAATTGTCGCGCAGATCCTGCTTTACCGTGAAGGGAAATTTTGCGAGGTCAGCCAAGCTATGCAAATCATCGGGATGCACCCCCGCCGCATCGAATTTCGCCTTGTAAAACGGCACATTGTTATAGGCGTGGCTGAGCGACCATTTCATCCTCTTGAGCTGGAGCGCCTGAATTTCATCAAGCGACGCAATCTCGATCGGCTCCAGATCGCTGCGTTTCGGGGCCAGGTCTTTCATGTATCGCTCTCCTCGAAATGCTGGCCGCGGATGATCCTTGAACCGCCGCGAAATTCGGCGATCAATTCGCCCTTCTGGTTGGTGATGCGCACATCATAAATACCCGAGCGCCCCGAGCGACTGCGCTCCACCGCATGGGCCGTCAGCACATCGTCCGCAAAAGCCGGCGCGATATAGGTCATGGAATTATGCTGCGCCACCGCCACCTGGTTATAGCTGTTACAGGCCAGTGCAAAGGCGCTATCGGCCAGCGCATAGCTCACCCCGCCATGGCAGGTTTTATGGCCGTTGCAATGGTGGGCTTCCAGCCGCATAGAAACCACCGCCTCCCCCGGCCCCACCTGTTCACAGCTCATGCCCAACCAGCGAGAGGCCTCATCCGCCGCCCACATGGCATCCCGTGAGCGCTCGGCCCGCTCTTGTGCAGAAATATCGGCCATTGCGGCCCTCCCCGATTGTTTTTTCCCACTTTACATAAGCCGACCATGCGGTCAATAGTAAGCCTCGAAAAGGGAGCCACCATGCCGAGCGTAACCACCAAGATGGTGGAGGATATCCTCCATGTCACCATTAACAATCCACCGGTGAATGCCACCTCGCAAGCGGTGCGCCAAGGGCTGATGCGGGCCGTGGCCGAGGCTTCAAGCGCCCGCGCTGTGCTGCTGCGCTGCGAAGGTCGCACATGGATCGCGGGCGGGGATATGGCGGAATTCGATAGGCCCGCCCAAGCGCCAGACTTGCCCGATCTGGTTGCCGCCATCGAGGCCAGCCCCGCCGCATGGGTGGCACTGCTGCACGGCACGGTGCTTGGCGGGGGCCTTGAGGTGGCGCTTGGTTGTCACCATCGAATTGCGCATGCAGGCACACGCTTTGCCCTGCCGGAAGTCAGCATCGGGCTGATCCCGGGGGCGGGCGGCACCCAGCGCCTGCCGCGCTTGGTGGGGTTTGAGCTGGCCTGCGATATGGCCACCACGGGCCGGATGGTGGAGGCGGAAACCTTCAAAAAGGCCGGCGGTGTGGATGTCCTCACCCATGATCTTGAGCGCGCCGCGCGGGTTTTTCTCGCCGATATGCCTGCCAAGCCTGGCCCGATCAGCGCCCGCCCGCGCCCGATTGCCGATCCGGCCTTTATCGAAAAAACACGCGCCAAGCTGGAAAAACCGGCCAAGGGGGCCAAGGCAGCATTTCATAACCTCGAGGCGCTGCTCTGGGCCTGTGAGACCGATTTTGCCGAGGGCCAGCCGCGCGAGCGGGCGCTGCACCTGAAGCTGCGGCAATCGGATGAATCCAAAGCCCTGCGCCATGCGTTTTTTGCCGAGCGCGCCGCTGCCAGACCCGCGATCATCAAGGGGGTTCGCGCCAAGGAGATATCCGAGGTTGCCATTGTTGGCGGCGGGCTAATGGGCGCGGGCATCGCCGTTTCCATGCTGTTTGCAGGCCTCAAGGTGGTGCTGCTGGAGGTCTCCCCCGAAGCCGCCGAGGCGGGGCGCACCCGCATTCACACCATCCTTGAAGGAGCCGTTAAACGTGGCAAATTAGACATGTCAAATATGACACGCCTACAGAGCCATCTTATGACCACGGATGATTACAGCGCCGCGAAAAACGCCGACCTTGGCCTTGAAGCGGTGTTTGAAGACCTCGCCGTCAAGCAACAGGTCATGGCCAAGCTCGCGGCCACCCTGCCCGCCGATGCACTTTTGGCCACCAATACCAGCTACCTTGACCCGCACGCGATTTTTGCAGGCATCCAAAACCCCGCCCGCTGCCTTGGCCTGCATTATTTCTCTCCCGCCCATATCATGAAGCTGGTGGAGGTGGTGGCGCTCGATACCACCGCCCCCGAGACCCTCGCCACCGCGTTTGCACTGGCCAAACGGCAAAAAAAATCCCCTGTGCTCTCGGGCGTGTGTGATGGTTTTATCGGCAACCGCATGCTCGCCGCCTATCGCCGCGCGGCGGATTACCTGCTGGATGACGGCGCGCTTCCCGCACAGATAGATGCCGCCATGCGCGGCTTTGGCCTGCCGATGGGGCCTTACGAGCTGCAAGACCTCACGGGGCTGCAAATCGCCTATGCCAATCGCCGGCGGCAGGATGCCAGCCGCCCTGCCAGCGAGCGCTATGTGGATATCGGCGACAAGCTGGTGGAAATGGGCCGCACAGGGCAGCGCGCGGGCAAGGGCTGGTATCGCTATGAGGGCCGCACACCGCTCGAGGATCCAGAGGTGAATGCGCTGATCCGCGCCGCCGCCAAGCGACAGATCACGTTTTCGGATCAAGAGATCGTGGCGCGACTATCGGCAGCGCTGATCAACGAGGGCCAGCGGATACTTGATGAGGGCATTGCCGCCAGCGCGGGCGATATAGATGTGGTGCAAATGCTGGGCTATGGTTTTCCGCGCTGGCGCGGCGGGCCGATGCACTATGGCGATACGCTCGAAAACCTGCCCGAAATGGTGGCCGACCTGACCGCCCAAAGCCCGGATTCATGGGTGCTGGCCGATAAATTCAAAGGATAGACCATGCTGGAAATTCAAAGCTTTGCCGCCG
This sequence comes from Paracoccaceae bacterium, assembly GCA_026982275.1. Lineage (GTDB taxonomy): Bacteria > Pseudomonadota > Alphaproteobacteria > Rhodobacterales > Rhodobacteraceae > UBA3077. Next base: position 8,452 of record JALSHK010000321.1, read on the forward strand.
GAAAATGGGTGCCCCCCGCCAAGGATGCCCGCCCGATCCACTCGGCCATCACCGGCGATAAAATCGCGCAAGCCGGCAGCCCGCTAGATACCCAGGCCATGCTGGACCATGCGAGAAATACCGGCGGCCCCGCCCTGCGCGCCCTCACCTTCCATGATCGCGCCCGCCGCCTGAAAGCGCTGGCGCTGCACCTGAAAGCCCATAAAAAGCCGCTCTATGCGCTCAGCTATACCACCGGCGCCACCCATGCCGATAGCCTGATAGATATCGATGGCGGCATCACCACCATGCTGGTTTTTGCCTCCAAAGGGCGGCGCGAATTGCCCGATGCGCATATGTATCTGGATGGCGAGCTAGAGCAGCTCTCGCGCCATGGCAGCTTTATGGGCCAGCATATCTGCACGCCCATGCTGGGGGCGGCTGTGCATATCAATGCCTATAATTTTCCGGTCTGGGGCATGCTGGAAAAGCTCGCGCCGACCCTGCTGGCGGGGGTGCCTGCCATTATCAAGCCGGCCACCTCTACCGCGCATCTGGCCGAGGCCGCGTTTCGGATCATGCTGGAAAGCGGGATATTTCCGGAAGGCGCGATGCAATTCATTGCCGGCGGCTCGGGCGGCTTGCTCGGCCAGCTTGGCCCACAGGATTCGGTGGCCTTTACCGGCTCGGCCGATACGGCCTTCATGCTCCGGTCAAGCCCGCACCTGCTGCGCAATTCCGTGCGGTTTACGGCCGAGCAAGACAGCCTGAACGCCTCCATTCTCGGCCCTGATGCCACCGTTGGCACGCCGGAGTTTGACCTCTTTATCAAGGAAGCCGCGCGCGAGATTACCACCAAAGCTGGCCAAAAATGCACCGCGATCCGGCGGATCATTGCGCCCGAAGCGCTGGTGCAGCCGGTGATCGATGCGCTGTCGGCCAAGCTGGCCGAGATCAGAATCGGAGACCCCGCCATGCGTGATACCACCATGGGCGCGCTGGTTTCCGAGGCCCAACGCGCCGATGTGCAAGCGCGCCTGACCATGCTCACCGACGAGGCCACCCGCGTTTACGGCACCAATACCGCCCCGCTGGACCACGGTGCCTTCATGTCCCCGCAGCTCCTGCACTGCCCCGATCCGGATGCGGCCAAAGCCGTGCATGAGATCGAAGCCTTTGGTCCCGTGTCCACCATCATGCCTTATCGTGACCTGCCCCATGCGGCCAGCTTGACCAATCGCGGCGGCGGCTCGCTGGTGGCCTCGGTCATCACCCATGATTCAGGCGTGGCCCGTGAGCTGGCTCGTGGCATCGCGGCGTATCATGGCCGGATTTATGTGAATGACCGCGAATCCATGGCCGAAAGCACCGGCCATGGCTCGCCCTTGCCCCATATGGTGCATGGCGGGCCGGGGCGCGCGGGGGGCGGCGAGGAAATGGGCGGCATTCGCGGCGTCCTGCACTATATGCAGCGCACCGCCGTGCAAGGCTCGCCGCGCATGCTGGCCGCGATTGGCCAGACATGGCTGGCTGGCGCGCCGATAACCAAGGCCAAAGCCCACCCGTTCCGGCGGCATTTCGAGGATCTGGAGCTGGGCGAGAGCCTGCTGACCGCCGCGCGCGAAATCACGCTGGAGGATATCGAGCATTTCGCCCATTTTACCGGCGATACCTTTTATGCCCATATGGACGAGGACGCCGCCAAGGCCAATCCGTTTTTCCCCGGTCGGGTGGCGCATGGCTATCTGCTGCTCTCCTTCGCGGCGGGGCTGTTTGTGGAGCCGGCGCCCGGGCCGGTGCTGGCCAATACCGGCCTGAATAACCTCGTATTTGAAAAGCCGGTTCTGGCGGGGGATAGCCTGCGCGCCCGCCTGACGGTAAAGCGAAAAACCAAACGCACCGATGAATATGGCGAGGTGCGCTGGCATGTATGGCTCACCAATCAGGATGAAGAAACCATCGCCACCTACGAGCTGTTGACCATGGTCGCCTTTGGCCAGTCGCAAGCCCCCTGACCGAAGGGAAGATTTTTCGCAGGGGGGTCCATCCCCCCAAGGAAAATTCCCGCGCTACGTGTAGTGCGCGGTTGGTTTCTGGAGCAAATGTAGTTGGAATCTGGAGCAAGATTTAGGCTCCTAGTTTGAGATAATGACTTCCCCCACCTTTTTTGACGATTTCGCGGCGATCGTATAAGTGGTTTTAACCGGTTCTATCTTGAAGCTTTGGAAGGTCTCGCGCACTTCTGGGCGGTCATTCAGAGACATTATGAAGCGGCCAGAGAGGGTGCTTAGAACCTTGGCCAAAGTGGCAAAATCAGCGCGGTGGAATAGGACCTTTCCGTAGTCACCCTCGTTGCCCCAATATGGCGGGTCCAGATAGAAGAGTGTGCTGGGGCGGTCGTAGCGGCGGATCACGTCCGCATAGGGCAGGCACTCGATAACAACGCCGGAGAGGCGATCGTGGAGGTCGTCAAGCATGGGCGCGAGGCGGGTGATGTCTGCCGCAAAACTGGCGGATTGGCTCGCGGTTGGATGAGAGGAGGCGATCCCGCCAAAAGCCCCGCCATTGGCAAAGGGCTGTATGGCCGCGCCGAGCTTACCTGATTTCAAGCGGGTGAGCGGCAGCGCGGTTTCACGGTCGCCGATCTGCACACCGATACCCTCGCCGAAGCTGTGCTCCAGCGGCACCACGCCCTCGCGGCCCGCTTCACCCATCACACCCAGCTGGCCATTGCCAAAGCCAAATAGAGTCGGGCTGTCAAATACATCACCATCCGCAAACTTGAAAATACTGCCGAAGAAATCCGAAAGCCCGCCCCCGATCGCACCGCCATCCGCGCTGCCAGAACTTCCAAAAAGCGCGTCAATCAGGCTGTCTCCGGCCATGCTGGTGAGCTTGGAGCCAAGATCAAAGAGCACGTTCAGAAGAATATCCACCGCGCTGGTGCCTTGGCGGGCACCCTCGACAATCATATCAAAAATGCTGCGCGCCCCGTCCCGCCAGTTATCAAGCTGGGAAATGTGCTGATCCAGCGCGTCGCGCTCTTCGTTGCGGGTCTCGATCAGCGCTCGTACCGCCTCCGTTTCGGCTTCCGTTGCGCCCTTGAGCTGGCCGCGTAACTTCAGCATTTCCTGATTGACCGGGTCCAACTCGCCCAGTAGCTCGATTTCGAGCTGCAAACCATCTGTTAGTTTTTTCAGCGCCGCAGCTTGTTTGTCTGCGGTGCTGGTGGCGCGGCCACCCCCGCCGGTCCGGCGCGGCGGTGTGTCGCTCGGGCGATTGCGCGGGTCCACTGTCAGCGGCATGTTCATCAGCGCTTCTTCATCGGCAAACCGGCGCGAAAACAAAAAGCTCTCTGCTTGTGCATTTTGGAATGCCGCAGCCAAGCGCTCACCTTGGCCCGAAACACGGCTCATCACCTGCTCCAAAACCCCCGCCTCGATCGCCATATCATCAAGGCCGGAGATTACCGCTGTCGCTATAGGTCCGGCAAATTGCTGCGCCTCCATCCGCGCCGCTGCCAGTTTTTCGACCAGATCGTCAGGCCCCTGTGCGTCACCAATGGCGTTCAGCGAGGTCAGGAGGTTTTCATTCTCCGTGCTCAAGCTAAGCGCAAGGCCGACATTCTCGGCAATTAGCTCTTTGTGCCGCTCTAACATCGACGTTGGCAGGGCCTCGGCTAGATTGGCATTATAAACTAAAAGTATAATGTCGGAAAGCAGCCGTGTTTGATCAATCACATCGTCGATCGTGTCGCGCACCGGGGCCATCGCCCGATCAAACCGCTCGGCCTTCATGCCCGGCAACCGCAGAGCCATAAACCCGCTCCACAACCGCGCGAAGTTCGGCAGTGAACACCGCCCGCTCCAGCATCGTCAGTTCGCTGCGCGATACATTCTCCAGTATCTCCCGCATCCGCAGCTCGTCCTTGCTGCCCTTCACCACAAACGCCGGAATCGCATCCCGCCCCAGCGCCCTGAAAGCCGCATATCTATGCCCGCCACACACCAGTGCGTAAGTCGGCGCATTCGCCCCCTCACGCTTCGGCCCATAGCTGACCTTCGCCACCTCGATAGGTGACATCAAACCATGCTCCTCGATCGAAGCCGCCAGCCCCTCAACCGCCTTCAAATCCGGCAGCCGCAACCGCGCGCCAACCAAAATATCGTCCAGCCCGATCTCCACCACATCCACATTGCTTTTCATGGCCACATCCCTTCGATCTCGTCGCTCAATGGATAGGCCTGAAACCGGATTGGATTCACCATGTCTTTGTTGAACGCGTCCAGCCGGTTTTGCACAGCCTCGCGCGAGGCTGGCGAAGCCGCCAAAATCATGCCAAATAACTTATCTTCCACCGACCGAGTATCGGCTTCGATCCGCTTCTCTTGGCGCCTGTTTATTCCGCAATTTTTCATAGTCTACGCCGCCTCCGATTTTTGACATTGGCCAACCACGCGCTGTGCGCTATAAGAGACAACAGGTTGAGGCTTAAGGCGCTCACCCTTGGTATCGTAGCGGCGCGGCCAAATCACCATCGGGTGCACCCCGATGATCTTGGCAAACACCGCCTCCCCCTTTGGTTTGGGGTAGCGGATCGCGTCGGATGTAGTCGAAACGGATAGGCCGAATTTCTCGTCTATCTCGATCAAAGTCGCATACCCCTTTTGCTCAAGGTGGTAGCGCATCTTGCCACGACCCCAGTTCTCGGCTTCCATGTCGCGCCTTTCGTTTTTGCCTATCTCGCCCCAGTCTTTCAGGACCGGATTTTTTAGCAATGTTCGCTGCTGATCTAAACGATAATAGTTCCGAATATGGTGTATGCTAATTCCAGATTATCTTGATAGTTCCATTAAAGGAATTACTGCATCGAAACGCGCCTTTATGCATGGTTTTCAATGGCTTGACCATTAACTATCAAGGAGAACGGAAAAAATGCCCCAGCTTGATAGTTCCAAAGCCGATTTTCTGCGCCGACTGGCCGAAATCGAGGCCAAGTTCAAAACACGAAAAGAGGCCGCGCAAGCGGCCGGTCAATCTCAGTCTACCTTTCAACGATGGGCGGAAGGCAAAGCCGTGCCGAACTTCCAAGGCATGGCCAACCTCGCCCGGGCATCAGGCGTCAGCCTCGACTGGCTGGCCTTTGGCACAGGTCAGGCCCCCGACGGCTCCATGGCCCCCAGCGCCGCCCAGTGCGAGGCTGACAGCGCTCTAATGGCCGAAATATACGTTAAAATACATACGCTTGTCCAAGATCACGGCCAACGCCTATCACCCGAGCAGCACATAGCATTCACCTGCGATGTCTATAATAAGGTCATGGCCAAGCCAGATGATCGTGAGGAAATAGTATCAGACGCATTGGGCCTTATGGCCACCATGCTCAAGGGCTTGATGCCCGCAGAACCAGCCGAGCAAACACCCACCACCAAGCGCCGCGCCTGATCTGGTCCAATCCGGCCCACCCAAAATAAGAACCGTTTAAGAACCTCTAAGAGTTTTCTCAGGGCTGTCTAACCCTGCGCCCAATTTTGACCCCAAAACAGTTAATATTCCCTAAATCCC
>JALSHK010000322.1 GCA_026982275.1 Paracoccaceae bacterium
GTGCCGATCACAAAGGGCGAGGCCGCCAGCAGCAACAATACAAAAGCCTCGATCCGGTTGCCCTGCGCCGCGCGGTCTATCCAGAAACCCAGCGCCAAAGTCAAAGCCAGAGCCAGAGCCGTAGAAGCCAGCGCAATGCCGAGGCTGAACAGCCAAGCCTTCACCAGCCCCGCGTCGATGCCTAAAACCAGCCCGCCGATCCCCTTGATTACGATCGCGCCCAGCGGCAAGCCAACAAACAATGCCGCCAATATCAGCACTCCGGCATCGATCCATCGCGGCCAGCGGCGCGAGTCCCATTCCTCGACCACCGCCCCAAGCCCGCCGCCAAAGCGCGCCATTTTGGCAAAGCGGAAGGCCAGCGCGGCGGCGACTAGGCCAAAGCCCAGCTGCACCATGGCCAGCTGCGCCGCGCTTGAAAGGTCAAATTCAAAGCGCAGCGCCTGATAGATTGCCAGCTCGATCGTGCTGGCTTTTGGCCCGCCGCCCAGCGCCAGCACCACAGCAAAGCTGGACATACACAGCATAAACACCACCAAAAGCGCCGAGGGCACCGCGCCCCGCAAAACCGGCATATCCAGAAGCGCAAACCTCGCGCGGGGCGCAAGATCCAGCATGGCGGCAAGGCGAAAATGCTCGGAAGGCACCGCCTGCCAGCCCTGAAGCAGCATCCGCGTGGCCAGCGGCAGATTGAAAAACACATGCGCCAGCAGCACCCCCGATAGCCCGTAAATATCCAGCGGTCCCAGCCCGATCCGCGCCAGCCCGTCGCTGACCACCCCGCTGCGCCCCCAGATCGCCAGCAGCCCCAAAACCGCCACGATAGACGGCAGCAAAAACGGCGCGCCCAGCAGCGAGATCATCACCCCGCGCCCGAAAAACCGCCGCCGCGATAGCGCCCGCGCCAAAGGAATAGCCAGCGCCACGCTGATCAGCGCCGAAAGGCTGGCCTGAAGCAGGGTAAAGCGGATGGCGGGCCAAGCCGATGGCGAAAGCGCGCCCATGTCCGCCCGTGATAGCAATGCCATCACGGGGGCCAGCACAATCAGCGCCACAACCAGCAGCGCGCCAATGCCAAAAGCTTTGGTCAGGCGGCTCAACGGCTAAGCGCGCGGACCCATTCATCCACCGTGGCTTTTCGCGCCGCATCCGATACAAATAGCGCGCCCCCTACTGGCTCGGGCTGGATCAGGGTTGAAAACCCCTCGGGCAGAGCGATATCGGTTACCGGATACATCCAGTTGGTTTGAGGGATCACCTGCTGAAAGGCATCGGTGGTGATAAAGGCGAGAAATTCATCTGCCAGCGCGCCTTGTTCGCTGCTGGCCAGCTTGGCCGCCACCTCGATCTGCATATAATGCCCCTCGGTGAATTCCAGCGCCGATTTGCCGGCATCCTGCTCTGCAATCAGGTGGTAAGCCGGCGAGGTAGTATAGGAAAGCACCAGATCCGCCTCGCCCTCCAGAAACATACCATAAGATTCAGACCAGCCCTTGGTGACGGTAACGATATTATCGGCCAGCCCTTGCCATATATCCGCCGCGCCCTCGCCATAAGCCGCCTTGACCCATAGCGCCAGCCCCAGCCCCGGGGTGGAGGCGCGGGGATCTTGAATGAGGATGCTGAGATCGGACGCGGCCAAGGCGGCAAAGCTGTCTGGCAGCTCTGTCAGTTTGGTATTATCATAGATAAAGGCCAGATAACCCCAATCATAGGGCACGAAAATATCATCCTGCCATGCCACCGGCAGCGCGAGGTTTTGCGGGGCCGCCGCCAGCGGCGCAAATAGCCCCAGATCGCGGGCCTGCTCCATCAGGGCATTATCCAGCCCCAACACCAGATCGGCCTCGCTGCGCGCACCTTCCAGCCGCAAGCGCGATAGCAGCGCCGCGCCATCTCCGGCGGCTACAAAATTCAGGGTGCAGCCGCATTGGGCCTCAAAAGCGGTTTTTATCTGCGGTCCCGGCCCCCAATCAGATACGAAGCTATCATAGGTATATACGGTAAGCTCTGGCAGGTTTTGCGCGCTCAAGCTGCCAAAA
>JALSHK010000323.1 GCA_026982275.1 Paracoccaceae bacterium
CCATCGGGCCATATCTATGGACCACCGACCCGCAATATCTGGATATTCGGGCTAAAAACACCGCGACGATCCTGAATTGTTTTTTAACGGGCGACCAGATTTTCCAGTGCTTCTCGGACCCCGAATCGATCAAATATTTTGACCCGAATGCCGAAAACCTGACACGGGTAAAGCTGAGCTGGTCCTATCCGCTCGGCACCGACCAGCTGGGCCGCGATCAACTGGCGCAGCTGATGCAGGGCGGGCGGGTATCGATGGCCGTGGGCCTGGCGGCGATGCTGCTGTCACTGGTCGTAGGCACGGTTGCAGGCGTTCTGGCAGGGTATTTCCGCCGGCTGGACGGGCCATTGATGCGGTTGACCGATCTTTTTCTCGCGCTGCCTTTATTGCCGCTCTTGCTGGTGATCATCATGCTGTTCCGCGATACATTGCGCGGGCTGTTTGGCCCCGAAACCGGGATTTTCCTGCTGATAGTATTTGTGATCGGCATTACCAGCTGGATGCAAACCGCGCGGATTGTGCGCGGCGATGTGCTGGCCCTGAAAGAGCGGGAATTCATCCTCGCGGCCGGTTCGATCGGAACGCCTTCCAAGCGGATAATCTCGCGCCACATCATGCCCAATATCCTGTCGCCGATCATGGTATCCGCCACCCTCGGGATTGCCACAGCCATCATCACCGAAAGTGCGCTTTCCTTTCTCGGGCTGGGCTTTCCGTCCGATTTTCCCACATGGGGGCGGCTGCTATTTGATGGCACCACCTATATTTCCCAATCTCCGGCGCGGGTAATCTGGCCCGGCCTGGCGATTTCGCTTACGGTGCTAAGCGTGAATTTCATCGGCGACGGGCTGCGCGATGCGCTGGATCCCCGCATTCGGGGCCGCTAACCGCCCTTTGGCTTCCCCGCTTCTCAGCGGGTAAGCCGTGCAGCCACATATATCTCTCCGGGGCCAAGCGCCTGCACAATAACCACATATTTTCCCTGCACCAAATCCGGCAGGTCCAACACCATCTCTGCGGAACCATCCCATCGGCCAAGGGTTTCCCAGCGATCCACCACATTGACATACTCGATGATCTGTCCCGCATTTTCTCCACGCTCGATTCTAACGGTTTCACCCTCGGAATACCCCACAAGATATACTTCGGCCTCCCCCAAAGGCCCGGCCAGGGCGGCAATCCGGATTTGCGTGCCTTGCGTGGAATGGCTGATACGCAGCGAGGCTTGATCCGGTGCGTCCTCGAATTGCATAATCTGGCGCTGGATTTCGTCAGCCCGCGAGCCGACCATATATTTCACCCCCTGTACCACCATTTGTGGTGTATAGACCGAGCGCTCACCCCATTGCCGCGCATATAGCCGCTGCCGGTCCGAGAATTCCGGCTTGGCGAATTTGTCTTTCCAGCCCAGATAATCCCAGTAATCCACATGCAGGGCCAGTGCGATCACATAGTCATGAGTAGCCAACTCGGCCAATAGCCGATCCGCCGGCGGACAAGAAGAGCAACCTTGCGAGGTATACAGCTCCACAACCACCGGACTTTCGGCCTGCGCGTAAACAGGTGCAAAAAACAACGCTGCGCCCAACAAAAACTTAGCCCTGAACATACGAATCCCCGATTAAATACTTATCAGACCTTAGAGGCTGCAATACAAATTGGCCATTCAAGCCTTCGCGAGGATCCGTGAAGAATCAAGCCCGGAGCATTGGACCAAGCGGTATTTTATCGATTTATCGGGAGAATGGCAGAATAAGACGGTCCTTCAGCCCGCACATAATTTTGAAGATCCGGCATTTGTAATCCCGCCAGATATTGACGGGCGTCCGCGCGCGCCGCTATTCTGCCCGGAAGGGGGCCTCATGAAAGTTGACAACAAGCATTTCCGCTCGATCTGGCGTAATAAAGAAACCGGTCATGTGCAGATCATTGACCAGCGCTGGCTGCCCCATGAATTCCGCGTGGTCGATCTTATTTCCCGCAACGACTTTGCCATGGCAATCCGGGATATGTGGGTGCGTGGCGCACCTTTGATCG
>JALSHK010000324.1 GCA_026982275.1 Paracoccaceae bacterium
CCCCAAAGCGTCAGGGCGGGGGGCATTGTCCTCCGGGGGGGTGCTTTTGCGCGCCGCCATGGCCCGAAGGCCAGCCGCGCATCCAGCCTGGACGCAACCACGGCTCAGGCGCGGCCACCCTCGCTGCTCAGCATGCGCGGATCGATCCCCAGCCCTTCAATTGCGGCTTGCCACTTCTCGGCATCCTTGGCGGCAAACACCAGCTCGGAGTCCACATCTGCAATCAGCCAGCCATTGGCTTGTAATTCGGCTTCCAGCTGGCCGGGCGCCCAGCCGGTGTATCCTAGCGCCAGCAGCGCCCGCTTTGGGCCTTTGCCAAGGGCGATGTCTGTCAGGATATCCAATGTGGCGGTCATGCCGAAATCATCCCCGATCTTCATGGATGACCCCTCGCTGTTATAATCCCGCGAGTGCAGCACAAAGCCGCGCCCATGCTCCACCGGACCTCCATGATGCACCTTTGGCGAGGCCAATTCGCCGTCCCAGTCGATTCCGAGCTGGGTCATCAGATCATCGAATTTCAGCGCACGGGCGGGCTTGTTGATGATCAGCCCCATCGCGCCTTCGGCGGAATGGGCGCACATAAAAACCACCGCCTTGTCAAAGCGCGGATCCCCCATGCCGGGCATGGCGATCAGCAATTTGCCATCAAGAAAGGGTACGGTTTCGGTTTTTGTTGTATCCATGGCTTGATAATGTGCCTGTTACGCCGGGTTTTCAAGCGAAAGCCTCGCAATCTTGTGACTTTTCCTTTACGTAAAAGCGGTTATTGATCTTTTGAGTTTCAATTCGAGGATTCCATGCTGAAATACCTTATGATCGCGCTTTGGCTGCCCGTTGCGGCTTTGGCCCAAAATATTGATTATGGATCGGTGAAGCTGCTGCGCGGCTGGCAGATGCAGGATGGCAGCTATCAGGTGGCGCTGGAATTCCGTCTGAATTCCGGTTGGAAAACCTATTGGCGCACTCCTGGTCCGGCGGGGCTGCCGCCCATTTTCAGATGGGAAGGTTCCGATAATGTCGGCGATGTGCGTTTTGACTGGCCCACCCCCGACATTATGGATCAAGGCGGAATGCTGACCCTTGGTTACTCGGAACATTTTGTGCTGCCCATCCGGATAACCCCTGAAGAGGAGGGACCGGTGCGCATCGCGATGACCCTGAATTTTGGTGTTTGCTCCGATATTTGTGTGCCGGCACAGGTGGCATTCCTGTCACGTCTGGACGGGAGCGCCGATGACGGGGTGGAGCTGATAGAGGCGGCATTGCTAAAAGGACCGCAAACGCGCGAGACCTCGGGGCTGGAAAGCATCGGCTGCACAGTGGAGCCTGCGGGAAGCGCATACGAGATCACCGCCAATCTGGGCTTTGCCGAAGCCATTGAATCGCCGCTGACGGTGATAGAATACGGCACACAGGATATCTGGATCGATTTTGCCGAATCTGAAACCGATGGCGGGAAGATTTCTGCCAGCGCACAGATGAAGTATTATGGCAGTGGCTCGATCGATATGGATATGTCTGCGCTGACGGTTTCGGTTTTCGGTGCGGAGCGCGCGGTGGAAATTCAGGGCTGCCCGGGGTAATGGCCGCAAAGGTGCGTGGAGACCACGCACCCTGCATGTTTTACGAATCCTGTGGAATAACCCGCAAACCAAGCTCGCGCAGCTGCTCGTTGCTGGCCTCGCTCGGCGCTTCCATCATCAGGTCTTCGGCGCGCTGGTTCATCGGGAACATGATAACCTCGCGGATGTTGTCTTCGTCGGCCAAAAGCATCACGATGCGGTCAATGCCCGCCGCGCAGCCACCGTGGGGCGGGGCGCCGTATTTGAAGGCTTTAACCATGCCGCCAAAGCGTTTTTCAACTTCGGCCTCATCATAGCCGGCAATGCCAAAAGCCTTATACATGATCTCCAGCTTGTGGTTCCGGATCGCGCCGGACACCAGCTCGTAGCCGTTGCAGGCAAGGTCATATTGGTAGCCAAGCACCTTCAGAGGGTCGCCGTTGAGCGCGTCCATCCCGCC
>JALSHK010000325.1 GCA_026982275.1 Paracoccaceae bacterium
TCTCAGCAGCCTTGACTATGTGAATGATGTCGATTGGCATCGGAAAAAGAATGTCAAGGAATGGTATGCGCGCATCAAATCCCGCCCGGCCTTTCGGGCGCTTCTGGTGGATCAGGTGGCGGGGTTTGTGCCGCCGGATCATTATTCCGATCTGGATTTCTGATGCCTTCGCTGGCCGGGCAACTGCGCGAGCAGGCGCTGGCCGAAGGGTTTTCCGATATCGGAATTTGCGCCCCTGATGCCATGCCGCAAACCGCAAACCGTTTGCAGGAATTTCTGGCGGCGGGTTTGCACGGGGAGATGGGCTGGATGGCAGAACGCAGCGCATGGCGCGGTTCGCCTTCAGCGCTCTGGCCCGAGGCGAAATCCGTTATCATGCTGGCTGAAAATTATGGGCCGGACGAGGACCCGCTTAAGCTGTTATCGATGCCGGATCGCGGCAATATCTCGGTTTATGCCCGCAACAAGGATTATCACGATCCGCTGAAAAAACGCCTGAAGCGGGTGGCGCGCTGGCTGATTGCGCAAGAGCCATGCGAGGTGAAGGTGTTTGTCGATACCGCGCCGGTGATGGAAAAACCGCTGGCGCAGGCGGCGGGGCTGGGCTGGCAGGGCAAGCATAGCAATGTGGTAAGCCGCCGTCTTGGCAGCTGGTTTTTTCTGGGCGCGATTTTCACCACGCTGGACCTGCCCAAGGATACGCCCGAGCCGGACCATTGCGGCAATTGCCATGCCTGCCTTGATAGCTGCCCGACCGATGCCTTCATCGCGCCTTACCGGCTGGATCCGCGCAAGTGCATTTCCTACCTCACGATCGAGCAAAAAGGCCCCGTGGACCTAGCCCTGCGCGCCAAAATGGGCAACCGGATTTATGGCTGCGATGATTGCCTCGCCGCCTGCCCGTGGAACAAATTCGCGCAAGTGTCGCGTGATGCCAATTACTGGGCGCGCATCGAGCTGCGCTGCCCCAAGCTCGAGCATCTGGTGGCGCTGGATGACCGTGATTTCCGCGAGGTGTTTGCCGGCTCGCCGATTAAGCGCATCGGGCGGGATCGCTTTGTGCGCAATGTGCTGTATGCGATCGGGAATTCCGGCGACAAGGCGCTGGCTGCGGCGGCGCGTCCGCTGGCAAGCGACGCGGATGATGTGGTAAAAGACGCCGCGATCTGGGCATTGGAGAGGCTGAAATGAAGCTGTTGATACTGGGTTATGGCTATACCGGAAAAGCGGTGGCCGAGCATATGCGGGCGCTGGGCTGGGAGGTGCGTGGCACCACGCGCAACCCGGCGGATGATTCGCTGCTTCAATGGCCGGGCTGTGATATTTCTGCCACGCTGGCATGGGCCAGTCATGTGCTGGTATCCGCCGCGCCTGATGAAAACGGTGATCCCTTTCTGGCGGGGCTGGAGGCCGAAATTCTGGCTTCAAAACCCGCGTGGCTGGGGTATCTTTCTACCACTGGCGTATATGGAGACCATGGCGGCGGCTGGGTGGACGAGACCACGCCGCTCACCCCCGCGACCACGCGCGGGCATCACCGCGTGAAGGCTGAAGCGCAATGGATGGCGCTGCATAAGGCGCATGATCTACCGGTGCATATTTTCCGGCTGGCGGGGATATACGGGCCGGATCGCGGGCCTTTTGCCAAGGTCAGGAATGGCACGGCGCGCAAAATAATAAAGAAAAACCAAGTGTTTAGCCGGATCCATGTCGAGGATATCGCACAAACGGTTGCCGCATCCATAGCCAGGCCCAATGCGGGGCAGATCTATAATGTCTGCGATGATAATCCGGCCCCGCCGCAGGCGGTGATCGGCTATGCCGCCAGGCTTTTGGGCCTGCCGCAGCCCCCCGAGCTGGATTTCGAAACCGCCGACCTAAGCCCGATGGCGCGCAGTTTTTATGCGGAGTCCAAAAAGGTCAGCAATGCGCGGATCAAATCCGAGCTGGGGGTGAAGCTGCGCTATCCGGACTATCCCGCCGGCCTGAGCGCCCTGCTTGCGCAAGAGACCGC
>JALSHK010000326.1 GCA_026982275.1 Paracoccaceae bacterium
GGAGACATCCTGTATTCCGGCACCCCGAACCAAAGGTTTGATGTAAAACTCGACCCGCTGTGGCGGATTGCCGGTAATGCGGGTATATTTCTCCCAAATATGTTCATCGGCGCGCCGCAACCGCAAAGAAAGAAGTTGAATATTTTTGGCTATCAGCGCCTCCCGAACTTTACGCTCGACCATTTCCGTAAACGAAATTCCGGTCTCGCCAGCGGGCACAAATTCAAAAGCACTGTAATATCGTACCGTGTCAGTATCCTGGCACACATGTCGCACGGCGGGTTCTATCAATTGCTCTCTGATATAGGCCAGTGCATCGGTTGTTTGATTCAGGATATCCTTGATATCGGCAAAATTCCTGATTTTCACATGGGCATCGATAGCTAGCTCGAAATTCATAGAAGGGGTCATGGAGGCAAATTTTTTCGCCACAATCCCCTCCCCGCTACCCGAGAACATCTGCCTTTTACTATTTTCCACCGGAATATGAATCCAGACCCCTTGAGGAAGCTTGACCTCCGGGCGTTCGGGATTGGAAATAATCGTATCCGCAACCAGTCCGGCCTCTTTTGCCATGCCTTCCAGCATTGTCCGGATATTTTTCTGGAAGGTGCTGTCCCAATCGGTCAACAGAGTCGCATAGCCCACGTTTTTGTCATGTATCCGGTGTAGGCAATCATGAATTGCAGTATTCAGAGCCTTGGTGAACCAATCATGAAGGTAGGGCTTCATTTTATTGAAATCACTGGCTTCATACAAGGGTTCGTGGATGGCCGCATTGTTAACGTGAACCTGGGCATTGGAAATGAAGTTGATCGTGTTACCCTCATCCCAGCCCGCTGGAATAAACGCAACCGGCTCGGTTTTGACATTGATCGGCCCCATTTCATAATCGGCCGATGCCGGCGAGTGCTCGACAATAAAGCTGGTGATCGTGCGCCCTTTGGTCTGCAAGTCCTTTTCGATGCTCTCGCGCATATCGTCAATCCACGCATTTTCAAAGCGAAATTGCTGCAATGTGACCTGATCCCGAATAAACCTGTCCACGCGGCGCTCGATCAACGTCTGCAAATCCGGTTCAGAAAAAGTTACGGCTTCAAACAGGTCTTTCTTGCCGTCCATAAGCTCGCACCCAACCTTTAGCGGCAAGCTTATTGCAATCTTGCTATCACAGGCATTGGTATCAACTTTTGCCTCAACCGGCCCAAGGCGTTTTTGGGACAGGGTTTTGATGGTGAGCTTGACCTTGATATCAAGCCCGTATTCTTGCGCTATATACGCGTCTATCTGTGAGGCCTGCTCCAGACGCCACTCATCGGAAGTTTTGATCCGGTCGCCACTGCGGTAACGGGTCGCCAACCATTGGTGCATTTCATCTCTGAAACGGCGAGAAGGCCCGGAATCCGGGTCATCTCTATCCCGCGAGAGCAAATCCGGAATGGTATCGGCAAACACCTCGACCATTTTTTGCAGAGCGCTCCAGTTGTCCTTTTCAGGTGTCTGCGCATCGAAGCGAAGTGTAATCCTATACTCAACTTCAGATTGCACATCCTGGCAATCCACCTGCATATCCAGAATATCCACCGTGCGCCCTGTGGCAATACGGATGTAACGCGTTGACCCTTTTGCCCGCGTAAAAACTGAAAGCAATCCCCTTTTTTGTGCAAAATGAGGTGCCACACTTAACGTGCCACGGTTATTACCGTTCACCTTGAAGCACACTTCATTCCGCCCCATTTTGCTTTCTTCAGATACAGCCGCAATAAGACGGTCCAATGGTTCTGCAATCTTCATTCTGTCCTCCTGACGCTTGTTCCTCGAAGCGTAAAATTGTCAATATATCTGTATCTTTTTCGCAAATATGCCTCGAACGCCGTGCAATACTCCTTCGAGACCTTCCCTGTTTTCAATTCGTGTCGCGTATTTTTCACCATGGCCACCAACCCTCGTTTCTGAACAAGCTTTGCCGCCTTAATGCGGGCGTCAAACGCTTTACTGAAGCCGCGAATCTCGCGCTGTTCCTCAACCCCTGAAGCTGCGGCCTTCGCGACGTTAAGGGCCTTCAGTATCTCCCCGGCAACCTCCGTGCGCCCCGCGCTGAGCAAAACGCCATGCAATTCCACAAAAACCAGCAGGTTCAGGCTATTCAGGCTGTCCAGTTGCTTTGATTTTTCAAAATGTTTGCGTAATACCGGAATAATCAAATCCGACCCGCCACGCTTCATTTTGACTACCCGCGCCCGTGCCGTACCAACTGCGCTCCCGCCAGTATTGCGCGTATTGACGCGGCTGAGAACCGGCAGACCCTCCACCAGCGTGGTCATTTCCTGCACCTCTTCCATATAGGCGCGGTAAAGATCTTCATGAAAATCCTCGTGGGATTTCTGATCTGGTTTACTGTCTTTTGCACGCTCTAACGGCTTGATTTGCATCGCATAACACATTTCCTCGATACGCATGAATTCCTGCAAGGTAAACCAGTCCAAAACTTCGTTTCTGCGTTTCCGGTTCAAAAGATGCTGCAAATAGTTGCGAACCCGCGGCGCTGTCATAACCGCAACGAGATCCATTATTCCATCTTTTGCCGTTATGATCTGCTCCAGCAGCGCATCCGATAATTGCAGGCTGCCTTTTTCATAATCCACAGCTTTTAACCGCCGCATCCCCGCCGGTATAACCCTGAGCGCCAGCCCCGCAAGGAACGCATCTCGAAAAACATCCAGATGCCGCTTGTCATCCACGGTTTTGGCAATATCGGAGACCAAAAACCGAAAAATCCGATATTGCAGCTCATTGCCAGTCTGCTTGCGGGCCTCGGTTTCCACAATGCTGAGGATGTCCCACTTGGTCGCAAAAGGCGCACGCTCGTTTACCATACGTAATATTGCCGACACATCAATCAGTTCGGGCCGGTGCCGCGCAATGTGCATAAACAGAAATACGAAATCCAGCCATCCCCCGCGCTTCATCAACTGCTTTGACAGCAAGGTTACAAAATCCTTGAAGGCGCGGGCCGTCTCTTCCACAGCATCCGGCGCAAGCTTTTGCTGCTCGTCAAACCAGAGCATAAGAAACTCGACCACCCGCAGATAGCGTTGTTCCAGCACCTTGTAGCGGCGCCTCTCCTCCGACCTGCTACCGGCTTTGCGGCTCTGGCCCTCATCCGGTCCCGGCTTGAAGTCTTTCAAAATTTCATTAACGCAGCGCTTGGCCACATTGAGGTCCGAGATCGGCCCGTATTGTCTGAATTTCAGAACCATAAGCATATTTGCATAAGCTCCGAGCCGGCTTTGCCCGTCTTCCCATATTTTCTGATCTACAAAAAACCGATCTATCTGGGCGGCCGCATAATTGGCACGGCGGCGGTTGAAAATATCTTCCAGATGGTCAAGCAGGTCCGGATGGCGAAACGTGATTTGCTTACCTTTTACCGGGCAGGAGTTTACGTCCAGTCCGATATATTCGAGCATCATATCGCCCTGGCTGGCGAATAAACGATGCCGCAAATATTGTCCTGCATTAAAGCTCGGGCGGTCCTTTTTTTTGTTTTTCCCGCCCGGATTTTCCCGCGCGTCATTGGCCATAATAGCTTTTTGTTCAGCCTCCATATTCCGAAGCTGGATGGAGAAAATCTCTTCGAAATCCATCAACTGCACGGGCTTGCCATCGTTGTTTTTCAAACAGTTCCACGCTACAAACAGCGCCGTGGCTTCAGGCTCCAGAAGCGCCTTGCCCCCGCCTTTCTCGCGCATTTGTGTCATCTGGTCCGGTGAAATCCGGAACACCTCGTTATGGGCTTCGCGCAGGCGGGAGCCATCAGCACTCGGGCGCGTTTCAAACGCATCCATCACCTGCTGGATCGCCTCCCCGAGATCACCCTCCCGATCCGGAATCTCCGGGGAGTCCAATATCAACCGCCGCAACCGCAATATTTTCGCCCGCGTCGGGGCGCGCCCCAGCAAGCTCGGGCGCTTGGTTTCCAAAAGCCCCGCCGCACGCTCAAACTCGCCTTCAACCACATCCGAGCTTTCCGCCTCGAAAAACGATTCGGTAAAGCAGCGCCACCAATAATTGTAAAAATCCGGACGCCACAGGGTTGCGCCTCTGTTTTTCAAGCTTGCGTGGCTATTGCCACGAGAGAAAAGCAAAATGCAAATGCCGGCTTTTTTCAGCTCCGCAAGAAAATTTGCCATTTCGGTATCGCTGATGAATATAGGATGCTCGTGCGGATCAACTACATAGCAGGCAGACGCGCGCGTACCCAGTTGATCATTATGCCACGCAACCATTTGCGAGAGCAGCACCATTTCCGACGTTCTGGCCCCTTCCAGCGGACGAGCACAGAATATTTGCGCGCTTTCGGCCATGCTGGAGAGCCACTTCATCAGCAATTCCCGCTCTTTATCATGCATATCGGGCACAATACAAAGACCTGTCCCGGATATAATGCGCGCCAACATTTCCCGGTCTGCCGGGCTTGGCTCCAAATTCAGACTCCACTCCGAGCGCCCGGCAAACTGGTCGATATCGGCAGAAAGCCTGTCAAAATCCCAATATGAATCATCTTCCCAGGATTCATCTTCCATATATTCATCATCAAATCCATCGTCCTGCGCATCCTCAAGCAGCGCCCCGACTTCAGGCGAGTCTCCCTCCAAAACATCATCGGTCGGGGTCTCATCGGCTTGTGCGGGGTCCTCCGAATTGGCCGGCACCTCATTTTCGGGATCTACAATCCCCGGGTCATCGCCTCGTGTTTTGTCATCTTCATCCATATAAATACCCGTTACTCACAGCTTTCCGCACTTAGCTTTTGCCGCGCCACTTATTGAATTTAGCCACATCTTTTTCGGTTACCGTTGGTGTAAAATCCGATATTGCCTCGAAAAAATCCTCGCCGGATACCCTGCCATTGGCGGATTCCCTTATATCCCTCATAGCCACAGCCGCTTTTGTTTTCTTACAAACCGCTGCCACATCGGCCCCGCTAAACCCCTGCATGCGTGCGGCCGCCTCCGCAAATGGGAACTCGTCGGCCAATGGCACATCCCGAAAGCAATATTTCGCGATGGACTCCCGGGCCTCGATATCGGGCAGCCCCACATATATATGCTTGCTAAAGCGTCCGGAGCGCAAAGCGGCAGGGTCCATCATATCCGGATGGTTCGTCGCCCCGAGAACCAGCAAAATGGTTTTACCGCTATCACTGGTGATCCCGTCCATCATGGTTAAAAACATCGTGACGGCATTTACTCCGGTGCCACGCTGCTTGGGCAAAAGCGAATGCACCTCATCAAAGAAAATAACCGACCGCTCATGCTGCCGCGCCGCTTCAAAAAGGGCGCGCATGTTCTTTTCGGTCTCGCCCACATATTTTCCCTTGATCTGCGAAGGATCCACGGAGAAAAACGCAGCCTTTAGCTCCCCGGCTACCGCCTTGGCAATAAAGGTTTTGCCCGTGCCAGGCGGACCATACATAAGCACCCCGCCGCCGCCGGCCAGCTTGTAGCGCTCATAAACTTCGGGATACTCGAAAGGCAAAATTGCATCCTGTTGCAAAGCGGCCTTCACTTCCGTCAACCCCGCTACATCATCAAGGTGTATATCCGGCTTTCCGGTCATCTGCCACTGGCTGGTTTGCACCGCACCTTTATCCGTCCCCTCCAGTGTTTTCTCCTGCTCGGCCTGCTGGTTTTTACTGGCTTTCTGCAGTTTCCCAGCCGCCGCGGCCAGCCTTCCACCATTTTTTATATAGGCTTGGGAAACAACCCCCTCCGTTGCGGCGGCCAGCTTGTATGCCAGCTTAGCCGCATGTGCAGTATGCAAGAAAGCTGCCGCGAAATCCTTGCCTTGCAACGCGATTTCGGCAAGCTTTTCCTGCTCGGCCTTTTTGTCGGTCAACAAAGTCACTTGTTTTTCTCCATCAGCTTTTCGATATTTTCTATACCGGCATTGATCTTGCCAAGCTGCGCCTCCCGGTCACGCTGTCCGGTCTCGGACACAATTCCGCCAATTTCCGAACTGACCTCTGCCTCCAGATTGCTCAGAATATCGTCAACACTTTCAATCGGCCCGCCGGCAAATTCCACCTCTGCCATGTCTTGCGTGTAGAGCTGCTCCCATAACATATCGATTTCGTTTTGGTCCTCGGCCAACTCTGCTTCAGCATCCACAACATCCATAAAGGCATTCGGGTCTAATTTAACCAGTTCGTTCAACTGTTTGATGGCTTCGGTAAATTCCTTTTGGGTGCCCGCCATATCCACCTGCAGCTTGCGCTTATCCATCACAGCGGCATTCATTTCCACTTTCGCAATGCGAATTTTGTGAGACCTGATTTTGTTAGCAATACTCCGGGCCATATCACGATTGCCCTCAGCCGCGTATTTCTTTGCAAGCTTTACGGCTTTTTCCATTTCAGCCCTGAAAAAATCGGCCTTTCGATTACATTGGTCAATGCCCCGTTGCAACTGGTTCGTGGCGCGGAGAATCTTGCGTTTTTCTTCCCGGACCCGATCTTTCTGACTTTTGAAAATTTTACTAAATGCCATTTCATTATCCTCCCGTTACGCAATGTATATTGCCTATTCTTCGACGTCCAAATCCGGCTTTTTCCTGGGCGTTACTACGCCCTCCCCAATACCGATTTCGCGCAACCGGTCCTCGAGTGAAATCTCCGCCTCGCGCACCGGTTCGGCCTCAGAAGTATCCAGCGGCCTGTATCTGCGGCTTTCCAGCTGCTCCATGGCCCTGTCTTCCTCCTCCATACTGGCCAACACTTCTTCGGTATCAAGGGTGGTATCTTCTATTATGCCTTCAGATACACCCTGCTCCCGCGAAATCTGATTTTGCAGGAGCTTCTCTACCAGCTTGGAAATACGTGTGATATTGCGGACAATATAATCCTCGCGGGTGCTGAGCCGCTCCACTTCATTCAAAAGCTCGCCGATTTCACGCTCGATCGTATTGCGAAGCGCGGGGATCTTGGCGTCATCAAGCTCGGCCTTTTTCTGGCCAATCCGCGCCACCAGATCGCGGATCTGGTCCTTCAGCGCCTCCAGGCTATCCATATTGCTCTGCTTGATCAGTTCTAGCTTTTCGAGGCTGGCTTGCGCTGGGTTTGCAGGCCCGAGCCTGAGCAATTTCCGAATTAGATCAATGAGCGATTTCATAAGGACTCCGTTTTAGTTAGCATTGGCATGAGGAGAAAATTCAGCAATATTCGCCGGGGATGCCTTCAAAAAGCTGCCCGCATCTCGCGGGTCGACCACAACCTTGCAACCCGCACGCAAAAGCTTGCCGTATTTGTCACGCGCGTCCTCCTCCAAAGTCAGAAATTGCAGCCCCTTTTCTGCAAGCACTTGCGGGGCAGCGGCCGCCCGCACCTCCCCGGCATAGGCTTCCATCGCAAACCTCTCAAAATAGCTATAGGGCATTACCGCATGGCCCGGCGCTTCGGGCGAATGGCCCGCCCACTCGCTTGACCAGCTATTGCGCAAAATCAAATAACCCCCGCCGGGGGCAGATGTGTCTTCCTGATACCCGACCACGAGCATCGCATGGCCGCCTTGCGGCTCTTCTCCGGGCAATGGCATGGTTATTTTTCCGGTTTGCTGTGTGGCGTGGGAATGCAGCCAGCTGTTGAAAACCAGAACCGATATGGCCACCGGCATACCTTCTTGCGCATCAACTCCGGCCAAAACCTGCTTTATATCAACCACATTACTGCGAGAGACGGCCGTGGTATGCTGCATCCGGAAGCCCTTCGCTGCTTTTGCAGCCTGAGCGGGCACCGGCCCATGGGACTCATTATGCACAATCACCGCATCACTATAGGGCCAGTCCGCTTCAGGGCAGACGCCAAAAGCCCGCAGCGCGGACAGACCATCGTGAATGGTTGAGCCAGCCTCGTCCTCAAAGCCGTCGCGCTGCTTGCAACCCCAATACATATGCTGCTCGCTAAGCCGGACCGGCTCTTCCAGCAAATACTCGCGCAACCCAACCAGTGCAAACGCCACACAGGTGCCGCGCTCCCCCTGCGCCTTGACCGGTCCCAGCCGGTCCATCAGCCGCACACTGACCGGCAGCGGCGCCCCGGACACCCTGCCGGAGGCTCGCCCCGCCGTCACGCGGCCTGTTGCTGCATAGGCAGCCATCGTCTCCGGCTCCACACGACACCCGAGCGTTGGCGGATGCGGCACCCCCCCCCATCGCGCAAGCTCCTCCTCAGGCAATGCCAGCATAAACGGCGCCAACGCGGCCCGTATCGACACCAAAACCTCCGATTCCACATTCGCATACTCAGCAGCAGCAACGAAGCTCACCGCCTCCTCTACATTATCGACCCATAACGAGGCCAATACAGCCTTCTGAACATCAGAAAGCAGGCCAACGCCGGGTGCAGATAGCGATGTGAACCCAGATATTTTCACCCACTACCACCTTCATCTCTTATTGCGACACCCTTGTCCGACAAAATATCTTTTTCAAAAGCCGCCAGCCATGGCGCAAATTCCGCATCCGACATGCCCAGCAGGGCCGCTAGGCCCGTTGCGCCCGCCTGCGTTGATGCAATCGAGAAAAACTGGCCAACCGTTTCAATCCAGCGCCCCTTGAGCTTCTCAACTTGAGCCTTGGTGAGGTGGCTGTCAAAGCTATCGAGCAAGCGTCCTCCTGCAGATTCTGCTACCGTCGGCTCTGGCGCTTGCGCAGGGCGCAGCACCTCCGCCGTCGACTTGCCCGCCAGCTCACCATCAAGCCAGCGGTTTACGGTCTCCTGCCGAAACCGCCAATGCTTTCCCACCTTCTGACTCGGCAAAGAGCCTTCCTGGGCCAGCTTGTATACCGTTGATTTCGACAAGTTCAGATACTTTGCCAAACCCTCAATCCCCATGACGCTGTCATCCTTGCTAGACATTGCTTCTTCCTGTGGTTGCTTTTGCCCCCTTCCGGGCTATTGTTAATCAATAGTGCAATCCGCAACCCGTGTCATCGCTTATTATCACTATACATACATTGATGTCTTTGTCTAGCAGTTTATACCAGTTATTGGTAGATGGCATTAATATACATATTTTGTTGACGATTAATATGATTTAGTATCTACTGCTATCAAGTAACTATAGGAATCGCCATGAGGTGCTACGCCTTGCTCATCGGAATTGACACCGCCCCGCCGCTGGCTCGCCTTCCTTTGTGCGCCATGATGTCATGGCCTTTGGTAATGAAAGGCGGCGACGGCATTGCTCTTGCGCATCTCCCCGCCCCAGCAACCCAGAATACCCCACAGGCCAAGCGAGTGCCGCAATCACGGATTAATGATGCGGCAAATGAAACCAAAACATCAGATTGGATTAAACCGGAAGCTTATTTCTCGCCTTCGAATCCAGCCCCCAACAGGATCTGAAAAATGACCCGCGATACCCGCTCCTCACCTCCAGTTCAGCCCACCTGCAGCGCGGGACGGGGTGAGTATCATTTGCTGGTGATCGGCATAGATGAATACATCCATTTCAACCCACTCAAAACCGCCGTTAACGATGCCAAAGCCCTCCGTGATGTGCTGACTCTCCATTACGGCTTTGCCAAAAGCTGCGTGACCGAGCTTTGGAACGAAGCCGCCACGGCCGAAAATATCGACCGTGCCTTCCGAGCTTATGGCGAAAAAGGTGAGAAATCGCTGGGGGAGGCAGATTCGCTGCTGATCTATTTTGCCGGTCATGGCAGCGTTGACAGCTTTTCGGAAATGGGGGCGTGGGCGCCGGTGGATGCCCGCAAAGACACCCTGCATGGCTCGATCCTGAATGAAACCATCAAGGCCTATCTGGCCCGCCTGGCCGCGCGGCATGTGCTGGTGATATCGGATTCCTGCTTTTCGGGTGATTTTTTCAAGCACCGCGAAGCCCCGCAAAGCATAGGCAAAAACGATGCCTATATGCAGCAGGCCCTCGCCAAAAACAGCCGGCAGGCCCTGACAAGCGGCGGGCTGGAGCCGGTATCGGATGACGGCTTTGACGGTCATTCGGTTTTTGCCTATTACCTGCTGAAAACGCTGCGGGAAAACACCGCGCCCTACCTGTTTCCGGCCGATCTGCATGATCGCGTGAAAGGCGGCGTATCCCAGAATGCCAAGCAAACCCCCCGCCTCGGCCATCTCTTTGGCGCGCGCAGCGAGGAAGGCGGTGAATTTGTACTGTTTCGCGATGATATATCCGCACCCGTCATCCCGCCTCCCATCAAGCCCCGTCTCTCGCCTGCCAGCCCCGCAGGCACCATCTGGATTTCGGAAAACGACAGCACTCGAGGACCTTTCACAAAAGACGAAATCCAAGGCATGATCACACAGGCACAGGTCCATGCCACGACCCTTTGCTGGACAGTCGGCATGGACGAATGGCTGGAAATAGGCAAAATGCCGGAATGGAAGGGCCATTGGCCAGATACTGGCATACCTCCTTCCGGCACGCCACAGCCAATTCATAAATCATCAGAAAAAGTGCGGCTTTCCTGCCCGTATTGTAACGCAACATATGAATTCGAGGCTTCAATCCTTCCGGATGAGGACATTAAACTTGAATGTAGCGCTTGCAAGCACCAGTGGTTTGGCGGGAAACTCGCCTCCGGCAGCATTCAATTTTCTCCTGCTGGAACCCCTGCACCGGTGTTTGAGGAAAAGCGGCTACAACTGGAAGCACAAATCAAAACAGGAGACCCTGACGCACTCTATCAACTCGGCTGTTTGTATCTTGAGGGTGTTTCCGGACGAAAAAGCCCTTCCAAAGCCGCCCGGTATTTCAAACGGGCCGCAAAAAAGAACCATACCGGGTCAATGTATAAACTGGGGGAAATGTTTGAGCAGAAAAACCCCTGCACACAAGCCAACCTGCGCAAAGCCTTTGCATATTACGATAGCGCTAAAAAGCAGGGGCTTCCTGTGGCTAAAATGGCTATTGGCCGCATGTGTCTTGCCGGTGTGAAATTACGCAAATCCTTTGAGGCACTCCGCCCGGATGCCAAGCCCAGCATATATGCGGGATATGGCCTTGACCTGCTCAAAATAGCCGCAAAAGAAAATTGTGCCGAAGCCGAATTGGAGCTAGGGTTTTGTAACGCGACAGGTCGCTTCAGCACGCGCCTGCCCGAGCGGGCACTGGAACACTTCCAGCGTGCTGCCGATCTTGGTGCCCCTCTTGCTTTGAAAATTCTTGGCAACCTCGCAGAAATGCAAAAAGCCAAAGCGGAATGGCATGCGCGAATAGACCGGCTTCAAAGCGCTGCCGAGGAGGCATAACCCATGATTGACGCCCTCTTTTCCAAGCTCCTGCTCATCACAGTCATGACCATTTTTCTCTGGTTCAGTTGGCCCTATATCGGGCCGCACAAGCCCGAGCTTGGCCCGCTTCGCCAGGAGCTGGCCGAAAAGATGGTGGTTGAAATTGCCGAGGATCTACAGGCCAACAAGGGCGCGGTTGTATCGGCAGTGTTGGTGCATTTTGAAAATGACCCCACCGATTATATCTCCGAAACCCTGAGTCTGGTTCTGGAGCAGCGCGGCACATTTGATTTGCTCGGCCCGCCCCTGCCCTATCGGCTACGCAAAGTCTTGAACATGCGCCAGCCCGCCCATAATGCACCTGTTACCGCAGCCGAAACTGCAAACATAGCCGGCCTGGATGCCGCTATCATCGGGAGAGTAACCAGTTTTGAAAGCTACGCTGGAGGCACCAAGGCCGAAATCGAATATACACTCGTCAGCGCCACAGGCGAGATCCTTTACACGGCAAGTCTCAAACGTGAAATTTCCAGCGCCTGGATAGCGCCCGCACTGCCGGATTCCGCCACAGTTTTCTGGCAAAGCAGCTATTTGCAAAACGGCCTGGTCTGGCTCATGATCATGCTGGTTTTGCCAATCGTTACCATTACCTTTATCCGCATTGCTGCGCGCAAAAACTCCAACGCCTCCAATGCTTTTGTCCTGGCTGTATATACACTCCTCAGCACCATCGCCGCCTATATCATTATTGGCACAGGCCTTTCGGGCCTTTGGCTCTTGGGGATGTTGCTGGCCACGGCCTCGGTATCGCTGCTATATAATATTAAAATTTTATCCTTTGCCATCAAACTGGAGGAAGAATGACCCATCTTGTCGCCGAACGTTTTGTCGAAAGTCCGGGGTTGAGCTTTGGCAAAGGCCGCCTACGCGCCTTCATGGAAGCGCCGTCAAAAAGCATTTTTCTAGCCTCGACCAGCGGAAACGGCATGCTCAGCCTCGTTCAGAAGCGCCCGACAGACCAGCTGCCGAAACTTTCGCATAATGATCTGCTGGTGGGTCTGCAAAACGGGCAAATCGGCGCACGTCTGGCCTTTCCCGAATTAAACGATTCAAATACCCATCAGCTGGATCTGACCCTGACCACCACATGGGACATTAAAGATGACCGGCTATTTTTACGCGAATTCGCTCTGCCCCTTCTTGCGGCACAAGATACAATCACATTGCCCGCACTGGAGGCCTATCTGGTGAACCGGCTTTCAGACTGGGTCCGGGACGCAATCCGGGCCGAAAGCTACCACGATCTCAAAATCGACAA
Source organism: Paracoccaceae bacterium (assembly GCA_026982275.1). Lineage (GTDB taxonomy): Bacteria > Pseudomonadota > Alphaproteobacteria > Rhodobacterales > Rhodobacteraceae > UBA3077. Next base: position 12,591 of record JALSHK010000326.1, read on the forward strand.
TGTGAACGCCCTGCGCTGGTGGCAGGAAATGCTGCCGCGCTGGATCGGACTGGACTGGATCACCCTTATTCGTGTGGATAGTGCAGCCTATGAATCCCCGCTTGCCGAACGGATGCTGGAATGCACCAAACAAAAAGAGCTGATGGAAGCCGCGCAGGCAGCCATGCATCGGCAGAAAATTGTCAATAAGGAGCGGGAGCGGGCGGAGATAGAATTACAACAATCGCTGGACCGCATAAAGGCCGACGCCACGCTGACTGGAATAGAGCAGCAGGCGCGTGCAGAAATTACCAGGCTGGAGCATCAAGCCGCACTTGTTACCGCCCGAGAAATGTCGGCCATTGCAAAGCTCGAAGCCGAAAAACGGCGCGCGGAAATAGAATTCGAAATTGCGCAAATCCAGAAGAACCAGGCCGAAGCGGAAGCCCTGGCCAAAGCCAGTGCAGAGGCTGCTACACTAGCCAGCGAAACTATGGAAAAGCTGAAAGCCGCCCAGAAAGAAATTGCCGATACCACCGGTATTCTGAAACAGGCCGCCACCGAGGGCATAGAGGACTTCAAAAGACTGGCCGAGCACACAGCCGGGGTTTCGGCCAGCACCCTTGATATTACAGGGCATGCAACACCGCGCGAGCAGCTTCTTGCCATTGGCCGGGAAAAAGTGGCTTCTTGCGGAAACGAAGTTGCCTTGATCAAACATGACTTTACCAGCCGTAACCTTGCGAGCAACCGCATAGATGCCCTCCCCATCGGAAGTCGCATCCATTTCACTCTGCAAACAGCCCGCGCGGGTTATGTCTCGATTCTAAATATCGGCACCAGCGGAACGGTTTATCTGCTCACACCCAATGGGCTAGTGCCCCCCCGAATCGCAAAAACCGCAGCGCCGGCCAATGTTCCTTTTCCCGGCCCCCCCTTCTTCCCGATCGACAATCTATGGGAAAACGGTCCGCCGGGATGGGAAGACATGCTGGTATTCATTTCCGATGAACCGCTTTTTTCGCCGGCTGATCTCGTCACCGCTTCTGCCCGATCACCCGAGGTTATCGTTACATCCTTGATGATGGAATCCTTGATTTCCCGCCTTCAGGCGCTGGAGCCGGAATGCTGGTCAGCGGGGTTGTTGGGTTTCCTGGTCGTGGCTTGAATGGGTGCCCAAGACGCGGATAATGGTGTTGTGA